>JALFTM010000111.1 GCA_022788345.1 Bacteroidales bacterium | reverse complement strand
CTGCATGGCGACCTCTCGCAGCAACAGCGCGACCTCACGATGCAGAAGTTTCGCACGCACAGCACCCGCCTTCTCGTAGCCACTGATGTCGCTGCCCGTGGCATTGATGTGAACGACCTCACCCACGTTATCAATTATGGTCTCCCCGATGATGTAGAAAACTATACGCACCGCAGTGGGCGCACAGGCCGTGCTGGCAAGCGTGGCACAAGCATCGCCATCATCCACCTGCGCGAGAAAGGCAAGGTGCGCCAAATAGAGAAAGTCATTGGGCGCAAATTCGAAATGGCCACACTGCCAGATCCACAGGAAATATGCTCTAAACAGCTCTATAAGCGCATTGAAGAAATCGAGCATATCGCTGTAGACGAACAGCAAATCGCTCCCTTCCTCCCCGAAATCTATCGTAAGCTCGATTGGCTCACGAAAGAAGATCTTGTGAAACGCCTTGTGGCTTCTGCCTTTGGACGCTTCTTAGAGTACTATGCCAACGCCCCCGAAATTCAACAACCATCGGCCAAAGAATCAGCCGCAGCCGACCGTGTGGCCGACCGCCCTCGTCGCACACGTGGCGAACGTGGCCCTCGGCAAGCCGAACCCGGCTACACCCGCCTATTCCTCAACCTCGGTAAGCGCGACAACTTCTTTGCGCGCGAGATCATCAATCTCATCAACCGCAATGTCAAGCGGAAAATCGAGATTGGGCGCATCGACCTCACCCCTGCCTGCTCTTTCTTTGAAGTGCCCGAAGCGGACGCTGACGAGGTGATGCGCAAGCTCTCTCGTGCCAAGGTGGGCGAGCGTCAAGTCGTCGTAGACAATGCCGAGCGTTCGGGCGAATCGGGCGAGCGTCGCACCTATCGCAAGGAACACGGACAACGAGAATATGGCCGAAAAGAGGAACGCAACGCTCGCAGAGGAGCAGGGCGTTTTGCCGAAAAGCCTTCGCGTAAAGTCCATGCCTCAAAAGCAGGAAAGGCTTCTAAAGGGCAGGCTACTTACGAAGATGTCACTTCAGAGACGGGCGATTGGCGACAATTTTTCAACAACGATTTGACCTAAAACCGAAGCAAATCCCTTGCCCATCTCCGAGCGCTTCGGGGATGGGCAAGTTCATTTTCCCCAATTACAAAGCGCATGGTATCGCATCTTTTAAGTGCACACAACGATGAAACATTGCTATCTTCTCCTTCTTTCTTTCCTTGCTGTGTTAGGTTTGCAAGCACAGACAGTTCATTTTGAAGTGGGTGGCGGTTTTGCCAAACACTACGGCTCGTCCAAGCCTATTGGCAGCTATAAAATCGGTATCGCCTACGAGCATGAGCTTGACCAGCATTGGACCATCGCCCCAGCCCTCTACCTCTATGGCAAAGGCTGGAAAGAACCCAACACCCTCGTGCCCATCGTTACCCTCGATGGCGAACCCGTCTATGAAGCCGATGGTGTTACGCCGCGCATGGGTGTGAAATCCGTGGCCAATGCAGCCAATTACCTCACCCTCCCCGTTACATTCAACTACTATCACCGCTTGGGCGAAAGTCGCTACCTTGTCCTTGGCGCAGGTCCTTATGTGGCCTACGGCCTGTTTGGCGACCGCAAAATCAAGGGCGACACCTCACTGCCCGGCACGCAGAAATACTTCTACGCCACGCGCACCTTCTCTCTCCCCGATGCCAAACGTTTCGATGCAGGTCTTGTGGTGAAATGTGGCTATCAACTCAACAGCGAGTTTACCATAGGTCTTGAAAGCAATTTCGGCCTCGTCAAAAGCCTTGGAGGACGTAACCTGTCTGCCTTGCTCACCTTGACCTATTGCCTCCATTGGGGTGGCACACACGTTCGTGGCGACATCGCTCGTCCGCACTAAAACTTTCTATGCGCTCCGCAATCCATTCTCAACGTTCATTCATGTACTTTGAGTGAAAACCCAGCTCCACAGCCCTTACAAAATACCCACTTTTAGGTATTGCACACTTGCACAAAGGGACGTAACTTTGCAAATGTAAAACCACTGCTACTCCAAACGGGATGGCAGAGCGGTAGTGAAGCCATTGCGAAATGCCCTTGCTGTCGTATGAGTTAAGTGAAAATTTAAATTGTTATGTCCATGTTCGTAAAGGCCATCTCCCAGCGAGGAGATGGCCTTTTCTTATGCCCATGGCACCTGCCTGCTTTGGCAAGGGGCACTCTATCAAGATAACTTACGAGA
>JALFTM010000110.1 GCA_022788345.1 Bacteroidales bacterium | reverse complement strand
AACGGGATGGCAGAGCGGTAGTGAAGCCATTGCGAAATGCCCTTGCTGTCGTATGAGTTAAGTGAAAATTTAAATTGTTATGTCCATGTTCGTAAAGGCCATCTCCCAGCGAGGAGATGGCCTTTTCTTATGCCCATGGCGCCTGCCTGCTTTGGCAAGGGGCACTCTATCAAGATAACTTACGAGAGTTCACAATTCGATATGGAGGTATATAAGTAAAACATATGGGCTAAGAGAACGTACGCCTTGCGTTAAGAAACTTTTCTTTCTGCGACAGTAAACTTTAGATTGCAGTGTGAACTATATAAAACGCAGTGCAATTTATGTAACTCGCAGTGTGGTCTATATAATTTGCAGTGCGATCTAAAGTTTTGTTGCCATGAGAGAAAAGTTTTGTTACCTAAGGTGGAAGATTTGAAAGCGTAAGTAGAGGAAAAGTCATGAGCAGGATTGTTTAACAAAAAGCTATCCTCACCTTCCAGCTATCCAAAGAGTATTTACGAGCAACCCGAAACGGCGGTCGTTGGACAAGCGATTGTGGATAGTCCTTAGGTATAGGCACAAAAAAAAGGGCCACCGCTGTAGCCCAAATCTATTAACCTTAAATCTAATACTATGAAAAACACATTGCAAAAGTAGAACTTCGCCAACAAACTTGCAAGGGATCTGATGATTTGTTGCTTCACTTTTCGACCAAATGAGGTATTTTGTCGATGAATTAAAAGACGTCTCTAAAGAAAAGATAGTTTTAGCGTAAAAAATGACAGTTGCTCCATGCCTTAAATAATCTCTAAGGAGATGCAAATACTGATGAACATTCCTCTCATTCCGACAGACAATTCTATCCGCTCCCTCTGCGCCACTTTCGCCATAAATTACGTATCTTTGTAGAAATTATTTTGCCACGACAAATCTCCTCGCTACATGCAAGAATTTGAACTCATCGCCAAGACCTTCCAAGGACTGGAAGAAGTGTTGGCCTTAGAATTGACCGAACTCGGTGCTAACAACATCCAGATAGGCAACCGTATGGTCACCTTTACGGGCGACAAAGAGCTCATGTATAGAGCCAACTTCTGCCTGCGCACAGCAGTGCGTGTACTCAAGCCTATCAAGCACTTTAAGGCGCGTTCTGCCGATGAAGTGTACGATGCTGTGAAAACCATTGACTGGGACGAATATCTCAATCTCAACAACGCATTTTCTGTCGATGCCGTAGTGTTCTCCTCAGAGTTCCGCCACTCCAAGTTTGTGGCCTACAAAGTGAAAGACGCCATTGTTGACTTCTTCCGTGAGCGTACTGGGCAACGTCCCAATGTGCGTATCTCTAACCCCGACTTGCGTCTCAATATGCACATCTCCGAGGAGGATTGCACCCTCTCGCTCGATTCCAGCGGAGAGAGCCTACACCTGCGTGGCTATCGCACAGCCACCGTGGAAGCCCCCATCAACGAAGTGTTGGCGGCAGGCTTGCTCAAAATTGCAGGTTGGGACGGAAAGATGAACTTTGTCGATCCTTTCTGTGGCTCTGGCACGTTGCTCATCGAAGCCGCCCTCATGGCTAAGAATATCTATCCTGGTATCTTCCGCAAAGAATTTGGTTTTGAGCGTTGGAAAGACTTCGATGCCGATCTTCTCGATCGCATCTATAACGACGACAGCGCAGAGCGTGAGTTCACAGGACGCATCTATGGTTTCGATCTCAACCGACCGGCTGTTGAAGCTGCACTGACCAACGCCAAAGCCGCTGGCGTGGCCGACATCATCAGCATAGAGCAAAGAGACATCCGCCAATTTACAGCCATCGAGGGCGAAACCCTCATGGTGACCAATCCGCCCTATGGCGAACGCCTCACGCCCCCCGATGTTTTGGCCATTTATCAAGCCTTGGGCAAACAGATGAAGCATGAGTTCAAAGGCAACACTGCTTGGGTGATTTCAAGCAAGGAAGAATGCTTCGACCAAATAGGCTTGCGCCCAAGCATCAAGCACCAAATTCTCAATGGTAGCTTGGATTGCAACTTCAACAAGTATCAAATTTTTGAAGGGCGCTTGTCCGACTTCCGCACGCAAGGCGGTGATGTGAAGTCGGCCACAGAGCGTGCGCAAATGAGCGATAAGCGCCGTTTCCGCAAGAACCGCGACGACTTCAAGCGCAAGTTCAATGAAGAAGATGCAGACGGAGGCCCCCGCCACTCTTTTGAGCGTGAAGAGCGCAGAGAGCGAGGTTTTGGGCGTGACAGTCGAGGTGGTGACAGCCGTGGCGACCGCGACAACCGTCCACGCCACTTGGATTCGTATGCCGATGATGAGTTCTTGGCCGAAAATCCTCAATTCTTGGCCTTGCGTCGACGCCATGCCGATTTTCGGCCTGCCCGAGAAGAACGTCCTCGCCGTGAGGAGCGTGGTTTCGATCGCAACGACCGCCGCAGTTTTGAGCGCCGCCCCAGTCGCAACGATCGTGGTAGCGACCGCCGTGAACGCCGTTCCTTCGACAATGACACACGGTGTGGCGATGGCCGTGGCTTCGGACATCGCACCAATCGCTCGGAAAACGACCGCCGTGAGCGTGACGGCTACCAACGTGGCCCACGCAGACAGGAAGGCGACCGCCGCAGTTTCCGCCCCCGTCGCAATGACGAAGACTAAATCCCATCTGTGGAGATGCTACAGCCGTAAGCCCTGTGGCATCTCCACGTATGATTTCCAACTCACTCCTTCATTTTTCAACTCTAAACGATGACACTCAAATCGCTTTTGATAGCAGGTCTTATGACCATCTCTGCTTCGCTTATGGCACAGAAGAAGACACCGACGCTCGATGAGCTCCTTTGGGGAGGCAAAACGTTTTGGAATTATCAGCCCCAACGCCTCTACACCGCTTGGGCGGGCGATCGTGCACTCGAACTCACACCCACCGAAGCACGAAAGCTCACCGACAAAGACAAGAAAGTCTATCCCGAAGTTCTCTTCACCCTTGATGAGGTGAACGCCAGTGTGGACACAGCTCTCGGAAAGGTGCGCAACCTTGCCATGGGGCGTTTCCTCTACGCTTCTGAACCTTTGGTCTTCTTCACCACCAATAAGGGACAGTTGCTCTACGACTTTGAACAAAAGAAGGTGGTTTGGAGCACGACAACCACCGCAGGCGAGAGTCACAACGACTTCCATGCCCCATCACGTCAGGAAGCCTTTGTGCGTGGCGATAATCTTTTCGTGCGCACCGCCGAAGGGCAAGTGTTGCAAGTGACTACGGATGGCTCTCGCAACATCGTCTATGGACAGCCTGTTCACCGAGACGAGTTTGGCATCAAGTCGGGCACTTATTGGAGCCCCAAGGGCGCACTTTTGGCTTTCTACCGCATGGATCAATCCATGGTCACCGACTATCCGCTCGTGGATATAGAGCACCGCATCGCAGAAGTTGCTCCCACCAAGTATCCCATGGCTGGAGAAACAAGCCATGAGGTCACCATAGGCATTTTCAACCCTCGCACACAAGCGACGGTCTATCTCCAAGCTGGCAACCCCAAAGACCGCTACTTCTCCAACATTTCGTGGTCGCCCGATGAGCGCACCATCTATGTCTTTGAAGCCCCCCGCTCCCAAAAGTCGTTCGATATTGTAGCCTACGATGCCCAAACGGGTGCACGCAAAGCGGTTTTATATAGCGAGAGCAACGAAAAATATGCCGAGCCTCAAGAGCCTTTGGCTTTCCTGCCTTGGGACGAGAGTCAGTTCCTCTTCCAAAGTCAGCGCGATGGCTACAACCATCTCTATCTCTTCAACTTGAAGACAAACACCTACCGACAAGTGACAAAAGGTCAGTTCGTGGTGCTTTCGCTCGACGCTTTCAACAGCGACACCAAGAGTGTGATTATCAGTAGCAACGAGTCACATCCGCTCCGCCACAACTACTATGCCGTTCATCTCAAGACGGGCAAGCGCACACTCTTAGACAGCGGCACGGGCGTGCATGTAGCATCGTTCTCTCCCTCAGGTCGCTATGCCATTGATCGTTGGAATTCGCCCACAGTTGACGCGCGCACGGAACTCATGGCTACGGCCACTCGCAAAACTGTCACCCTTCTCGATGCCACAGACCCTTTGAAAGAGTTTGCCCTCCCCGAAATCACCAGTGGTAGCATCAAAGCCGACGATGGCGCGACCGACCTTTACTATCGCTTGGTTAAACCCACAGATTTCGACCCTGCAAAGAAGTATCCCACAGTGGTGTACGTCTATGGTGGCCCTCATGCTCGCAATGTTTTAGAATCGCGTCGCTACGATGCCCGTGGCTGGGAACTCTACATGGCTGCTAAGGGGTATGTTGTTTTCGTACTCGACAACCGTGGCTCTTCAGAGCGTGGTTTCGCTTTCGAGAGTGCTACATATCGCCATTTGGGCGATGTGGAGATGCGCGACCAAGTAAGTGGCGTCAATTTTCTCAAGACTCTTCCCTATGTAGATGCTGACCGCATCGGTGTGCACGGCTGGTCGTTCGGCGGTTTCATGACAACCAATTTGATGTGTTCTTACCCCGAAATTTTCAAAGTCGGCGTGGCGGGTGGTCCTGTCATTGACTGGAAGTTCTACGAAGTGATGTATGGTGAACGTTATATGGGGACGCCTCAAAACAATCCTGAAGGCTACGCCTCCTCTTCTCTACTGCCCAAAGCGAAGAACCTCAAGGGACGCCTGCAAATCATCCATGGCTACAACGACCCTGTATGTGTGCCACAGCATACGCTGAGCTTCTTGCGCGCCTGCATCGATGCCGACACCCAGCCCGACCTCTTTCTCTATCCCAACCAAGAGCACAACATGAACGGGCACGACCGCATCCATCTTCACGAGCGCATCACCCGCTATTTTGAAGACCATTTGAAATAAAAAACAAAGAGCGAAGAGAGGGTGTCACAGCTTTTGCGCAAAGCG
>JALFTM010000109.1 GCA_022788345.1 Bacteroidales bacterium | reverse complement strand
CTTTGCCGTACATCGCATGGTATGAACTGTGCAATGGTGTTAAGATAAAATATATATTCCCTATTATCCATAACAAATTCTTTACGCAACATGAAGAAAATCTACTCATTTTTGATGGCGTGCGTGCTTGGTGCAAGCGCACTAACCGCCACTGCAGAGAGAGTGGTTACAGCGATGACCGATCGTGGACCTCAATTGACGTCCGTTGATCAACTCTCACAAGGTAAGAAAGTGCTCTTCCGCGCAACAAGCCGTGATGGCTATCTCTTTGAAAACGAGAATAAATTGTGGCTTAGCCGTGGTGTGCCCTCTTCAGGTACAAGCTCTTACTACCTCTTCACTGTAGATACTTTTGAGAAATCAGGTGAACAAGCTATTATCACTCTGAAAACTCCTCAAAACTTCTTTATCCCCACTCTCGTAAGCGGTAGCTCTCCTACTATCAATGCAGAGTCTACAGCAATGCAGTTTACACTGACACGTGCCAACACACAAGGTGCTGCTGTTGGTGACACTATTTGGTACATCCAAGACTTAAATGGCATGTACTTCAATGGTAACCAGCTTGTAAGCAATAGTGCCCTCTTCGGTACTTATGGTACATTTGCAGGCTGGAATGAAGCTGGTGGTAACTCACAATATCAGATTTTCCTCCCAGAAGTGAAGGAAGAAACTTTGTACACTGTGACCGTTGATGGTGTAAATACCACTGCTGATGCTCTCTACAACACTCGCACCTATGAAGTAGGCATGGGTGATAGCATCGCTTTGCCTGCTGTAGCTGGCTATCACATCAAGTTTGATGAAACAACCTATAATGGCGAACCAATCGCTCCCGGTAGCTATTTCAAGGTGACAGGTGATGGCGCTGTAACAATCACTTATGAGCTCAACGACTTGCTCTTCACGCCAATCAGCAATACAGACACCACTTGGTACTTCCTCAAGATTCGCGACAACTACTACTGCTACTACAACCCTGAAACCAACGCTGGTACAACAGAGGGTGCTGTTCCAACTTCAGCTACAGCCGACAATGAGCATCCCGATGCTTACCTTTGGGCTTTCGCAGGTGATCGTGAGAATGGTTTCCGTCTCATCAATAAAAAGGCAGGTAACAGTCTCGTGCTCACAGCTGTTGATGTGATTGATGGCGCTGCCAACTATCTTGCTGCCGCAGATGGCGACCCAGCCCTCAATACTTATATGTATGGTGAGCCTGTAAACGGCAAGTTCTACCTCCAAATTAAAGGTACAGAGAGTGGTGTTGAAAATGCTTACATCAACCAATATGGTGGTGCACAGAATGGTAAGCTCCGCTTCTACGTGGCTGGCGACTCTAAGATGGACGGCGGTTCTCACTTCAAGGTTGTGAAGTACGATGCCGACTCTGTTGCACGCGTAGTACGCAAGGCCACTCTTGCCAAGTACCAAGAGGTTGTGAACGCAGCAGGTGCTGTTGGTGGTTACACTCCAGAAGAAACAGCAGATCTCAAGGAAGCGGTAGAAGTTACTCGCACTGCCCTCGCAACATATGCTTATGCAGATACAACAGCTGCTTACAACGCTTACACAGCTCTTCTCGCTAAGACAAAGATTGCGTTCGACCCAACAAAAACTTACATCCTTAAGAGCGCATTCGATCGTTCAGCCCACAAGGATTCTACATTCGGTATCTTCTTCAAAGAAGGTATTTCTGAAGGCGACAGTCTCAACCGTCTCAAGTGGGGTGCTATCCCTGCAGGCGTTGAAACCAACACTGGTGATCCTGCCTTCAAGTTCAAGTTCGTTGCTGTAGGTGAAAACGCCAGCAAGGTTGAACCTCACGAAACAGACTCTGCTTACTACTACCTCACTCAAACTGTCGGTGACAAGACTTATACAATGGGTCACTGGGCATGGGGTGGCACAGCATCTATGCTCACTCCTGAAGATGCAGCTAACGCTACAAACAACACTGGCAACACTGGCATCTACAACGCTAAGACTATCATCCAGCCCGGTGCATACTTCGGTACTCACTCTTTCGCTCACATCTTCAGCTACATCAATGGCTCTGGTGCCACAGCTTGGGATAAGGTTACTGTAAGTACTAACCAAGGCAATGGTAACGCTGCTGCCGTTTCTGGCAACATCCGCACTTACAACATCGTAAGCAAGGCAGTAGACACCAGCTGGTATCTCATCCCAGTTGAAGAAACTGTAACAGCTATCTCTGCTGTAGAAGCCACTAAGGCCGCTCAGGCTGGCACTATCTACGACCTCACTGGTCGCAAGGTGTCTAAGGCTCAAAAGGGTCTCTACATCATCAACGGTCAAAAGACAGTTGTGAAGTAATTCCTCCTTTTTCAACACCCAATTTCCCCGCAACTCTTCCGAGTTGTGGGGAAATTTTTTATGCTCAGCAGTAGCTACTAAAGCAACGACCAAGCTACCTATTCGCCTGATCTAAAAGCCATTTCTTGCTCTGAGAAACAGCGGTGTCTCCATAAAAGGGCATCCTTTTATTAGGTCATTCAAATCTTTTCGGCTAACTTTGCGCACGAATTTAACTTATCTCTATTATTAACCCAGTGCAAAAGGTACGATATTCTAAGAATAGACTACATTTTTCGCTATCATTTCCTTACACTATTACTTACACAACATGAAGAAAATCTGCTCATTTTTGATGGCGTGCGTGCTTATGTCAAGCGCACTGACTGCCACAGCAAAGAGAGAGGCAACAACGATGACCAATCGTGGACCACAACTCACTTCACTCAGCCAGCTGAAAGCAGGCATGACTGTTATCTTCCGGGCCATAAATCGTGGTGGTTATCTCTATGAGGATGACAACAAGTTGTGGTTAGGACAAGGTCTCTCTACCTCTGGTATGAGTGCCTACTACCTCTTCAAAATCGCAACTTTTACCAACAATGGAAACGATGCGACCATCACGCTCACTACACCCTCCAACTTCAACATTCCAGAACTTATGAGCGGTGGACAAGCGACTATTGATGCAAACTCTGTAGCAGCAAAGTTCACGCTCATACCAGCCAAAACCGAAGATGCCAGTGTAGGCGACTCGGTTTGGTATATCCGGGATGAAACCAATCTCTACTTTAACGGCAATCCATTGACTCCCAAAAGCCCTCGCTTCGGCAACTATGGGCCTTTCGTTGGCTGGGGCAGTAGTGGCGAAAACTCGAAGTATCAGATCTTCCTCCCCGAAACCCAAACAAGCACGCTTTATAGTGTCAAGGTGATGGGCGTGGATGCAACTGACAGCAAGAAGAGTTTCTACGAGCCATTCACCTATGAGATGAAAACGGGCGACAGCTTGCAACTACCTACTGTTCCTAACCACCGCATTAACCTCAAGAAGACAACTTTCAACGGAAAACCAGTCACGATTTCTGCCGGTAATTACTTCAAGACACAGGGGGATGGCACTTTGTCCGTAGCCTACGAACTCAATGACTTGCTGTTCACGCCAATCCATGGGAAAGACACGACTTGGCACTTCCTTAAAGTTCGCGAGAAGTACTATTGCTACTATAATCCGGAAGCCAATAACGATACAGAAAACGGAGCTATCCCTACGGCCGAAACCGCAGACGAGAATAACCTCGATGCCTATCTTTGGGCTTTCGCGGGCGACCGTGAGAATGGCTTCCGTATCATCAACAAGAAAGCAGGCAACTCTTTGGTGCTCACAGCCGCAGGTATAGGAAGTGGCGATGCCAACTACCTTGCTCCAGCCAGCCCAATTTCTAAGCTGAACACCTACATGTACAGCGAGCCTGTGAGTGGCAAGTTCAACCTCCAGCTTAAGGACTTTGAGAACGCCTACATCAACCAATACGGCGGTCCTACGGGCAAACTCCGCTTCTATGTCAATGGGGCTTCTAAGACGGACGAGGGCTCTCTCTTCATCGCAGTCAAGCATAAGGACACTGTGACAGGCATCTCTGCAACGGAAGTCAAGGCGAAAACCGAAGCCAGCACCATCTTCGACCTTAGTGGCCGAAAGGTTGCCAAGGTGCAAAAGGGTATTTATATCATCAATGGTAAGAAAACTTTTGTGCAATAACTTTCTTCCCTTTGAACAACGCTCCCCACAACTCTTTCGAGTTGCGGGGAGCGTTTTGTTCGTAGAAACGTCTTTTGTCACGACAAGGCTTGCGCCTATAAACCTTTATTCTGTGGGGTAGTGGGTAGTGTAGCACCACGCCCCGCCCTTTGTTCGTGTGGTGAAGTTGGGTAGTGTCCCCAAAATCTATAAGCACTACGTCTCGTTCTTTATTCGGATAGTGTGGTGGTAGTGTCCCCCAAAAGTGTGTAAACACTACATCTTGCTCGCTTGCGCTTGCCAATAGCGCACGAAAAAGCCCCCTGCCAAGTGCAGGGGGCGGAAGTCGTCGGGCACCACGGGATTGTGGTGCAAAGTCATAAATGAAATTGAGCCACTGTGGCTGGTTGTTTTAATGAAAGGCGGTGATTGTGCAATCACTCAGGGCGTCCTTCGCAAAGGACAGGTGTTTTAATGCAATTGTTGTTTTACGCTATCGGAGTGCTCACTCCGTAGGAGTAAAGGGTTTGGCTTTTTGTAATGCCTTGGCGGAGTCGCCTGCTGTGGCTGTGGGGGCTTCGCTACCCACATGGCGGAGCGTCTTCAAGCTCTCACGAATGGAATCGGCATCGGCCACTGGTGTGCCTTGCTGGGTTTCTGAGCCTACTTGGAAAGTTGGCTCTGTGGCGTTAAAGCTGTGTTGGACAGCACCGCCAACGAGGAGGAACAAGGCTATGGTTGCTGCTGCGTTGTAGAAGGGGCGCAGACGTTGTGCGAAGGTTGTGCGAATGGCTTTCACTACGATGGGGGCAGATGGCTTTGCGTCTATGCCTTTCGTTGCTTCCACCTTTTGAAGGATTTGGGCCTCGAAGTCGTCCGAGAGCGTGGCCTTGGCCAAGGTCTCTTGGGTCTCAAAGAGTTGGCGCAACGGGAGGAGGTGTTCAGGCATTTCGCTTTGAGCGAAGAAAGCCTTGAGGACGCGCTCTTCTTCGAGCGTTGTCTCTGCCTCCCAATAGCGGTCTAAGAGTTGTTCGATGTATTTATAATCCATTTCCTTCAAGTTTGAGAATACGATTGCGGAGGGTGGTGCGTGCGCGGTGTATGGTCACTTTCACATCGGCCTCCGTGATGCCCATCTGCGTGGCTATCTCTGCATAAGAATTTTCTTCTACGTCTCTGAGCAAGAGTGCCGTTCGCTGTTTGTCGGGCAAGGTGTTAAGAAGCGTTTGAACGAGTGTTGCCCGTTCGTTGCGAGCCATCTCGTCATCGGGCGATAGGGAACTGACATCGGGTGTAGCTTCATCTGCTTCGTCGAGCGAGCGGTGGTTGTTGTCGGCCTTTGCCATTCGGTCGAGTGCCAAATGCTTCGCCATGGTCGTTGCATAGGCTTCGAGCGATGCAATCTCTGTCAGTGTGTCTCGCTTCTCCCAAAGTCGGAGCAAAACATCTTGTGTGATGTCTTCTGCTTCATCTACCGCAAGGGTTAGGCGAAGCGCCATCCGGAAAATTTTATCCTTGAGTGGCAGGATGTCGAGACGGAAGTCGAGCTCTTTCATTTGGGGCTTCTATTTATAAGACGGGCGAATGGGGTAAAAGTTACAGCTCCCTCGCATTTTTTTTCGCAAAATCTGCTTTATTCCTCTTTGTGTGATCCGTAAAATTCCTACAATCAGTCACTTGCGTGTTGTTTGTTTTTTGTGGCAACAAGGAGTTCTTTGGGCGAAATGACGACTTGCGTGATGATTTTTCCCTTAGGGAACGTGTAAACGAAGGTCAATGACACGTTGTATTCGCCACAGAGGCGGTAGGTTTGTCGGGCTGTGGCATCTTTGGTGTTGCGGATGGTGGCAAGGATGTTGTCGTGCAACATGGGTTGCCGCGCCTTTAGCAGATGGGGATTGACCTGTGTGGTATCCACTTGCGTGGTGTAGCGGACGCCTGCCGAGGTGGTGTCTACTGCCACGAGAGTCAAGCCGGGGTTCACTTCATGGGGCAAGGATTTCCGATCGCTCTCCACGATGCTTTGCATGATGGAGGCACGGGGCGAGAGTGAAGCAACGGCGGGAGCAATGGCCGTGGTCTCTCCTGCCGAGAGGCGTTGTGTGGCCACGGCTTTCAACTCTTCAGCACGCAGGCGGATGCTCTTCGTGATTTGTTGTCGGGCATCGGTGTAGCGCACCAAGAAGTCTACCTGCTCATCGGCCATCGCCTGCAAAAGTTTGCGAGCATCGGTGGAATAGAATTGTCGGCCAAAGGCCTCAAGTAAGGCTGTGCGATCGACAGCGAGAGCACTCATGTCCATCACCTCGCTATTGAGCATGATTGTAAGCGCCACTACGCTGTCTTCGTCGGCCATTTGTGTGACGCTACCAGCAGGGCCCAGCGAAAGGGGCAGTGTGGCTTGGATTTTCGCTACCTCTTGTGAGATGGTTGCCCGCTTGCCACAAGCTCCAAAGAGCAGAGCAAGGCAGAGTAGCACGCTAAAACGGAGACACTGTATCATAAGCATTTCAATAGTTTAGCAACGAACTGTCGCCATAGCTCAAGAATCGGAAATCGTGGTCGAGAGCATAACTGTAAATTTTGCGCCAGTCTTCTCCTACAAAAGCGGAGACAAGGAGTAGGAGGGTGCTTTGTGGTTGGTGGAAGTTCGTGATGATGGTCTTCACTACATGGTATTCATAGCCCGGTGCAATGATGATTTGTGTGCTGGCATGCAACACGGGGAGATTGTGGCGGTCGAGCCATGCCAAGAGAGCCGTGAGCGCTTCCACGGTGGAGAGTTCGGGGGGCGTTTCGTAGGGTGTCCATTGTGCCACGTGGAGGGCATCGGGTTCTGTTTCGGGATGGGCAGCGAGTTGGAGACCGAGATAGTAGAGGCTTTCTAAGGTGCGCACGGAAGTAGTACCCACAGCGATGCAACGTCCGCCATGTCGCAAAAGAGCTTCGATGCTTTCTCTGCGCACGGCAATCCATTCGGCGTGCATCGTGTGCCCCTCGATGTGTTCGCTCTTTACGGGCTTAAATGTTCCTGCTCCCACATGGAGGGTGATTTCGTTCCGCTCAATGTTTTTTGCATCGAGTTGTGCCAGCACTTCTTCTGTAAAGTGGAGTCCTGCCGTAGGGGCGGCCACGCTACCTTTCACCTTCGAATAGACGGTTTGATAGCCTTTCAAATCCTGCTCCTCGGTGTTGCGGTTGAGGTAGGGAGGGATGGGGAGTTCGCCGATGGCTTCGAGAATTTCGGAGAAAGTCAAGCTGTCATCGTCCCAAGCGAAGCGCACTTCATGGCCTGTGCCAGAGAGTCCCAAACGCTCGGCCGTGAGCTTCACTTGTCGGTCGCCCACGGTGATGAGACGCTCCAGTTGTCCTTCTTTCCATTTCTTCAGATTACCTACGAGACAGACCCACGACACTGCGCCACGGGTGCTGAAATTCTGTTGATAGTCGTGTGGAGTGTGGGGTTCTAAGCAAAAGACCTCGATGAGCGCCCCTGTGGATTTGTGGAAGTGGAGGCGCGCTTGAATGACCTTGGTGTTGTTGAACACCATCAGTTCGCCTTCGGGCAAATACTGTGGCAGATTGGCGAAAGTGTCCTCCGCAATATGGCCTTGGCGGTAGAGGAGGAGTTTAGAAGAAGAGCGGTCGGCCTTTGGATACTTGGCGATACGCTCATCGGGG
>JALFTM010000108.1 GCA_022788345.1 Bacteroidales bacterium | reverse complement strand
TTCCGTCCAGAGACAGGTAGAGCGCAGCAACGCACACAAACTCAAGGAAACAATTCTCAACAAAGGAGCTTTAATGGTCCCATGGGGGGCTTTGGTGGCCATGACTTTTAACCTGCATAACGTGGGTGCTGACACATGGTCAAAGGCGAGTGCATCAGAAGAAAACATCGGAGATGTCTCCCCAAAAACACAATGTTTGCGAGCCAATAAAAGGCGTAGCGGTTCGATACATTGCAAAGCAAATGAAGTTTGAAGCCATGACACCATCCCATAGTGCCCTTACCACTTTTGGCTACTGTCAAATATAAAGATGCGAAAAACAAGCGAGATTACCGCTTTTTATAGCTACTTTCTTATCCCGAACTGACGTAATTAGATAGCAACCATTTGTTGCAAACCATTAGTACGAAAGTCGATTCAGGCGGTGCAACGACAGGCGGTCGTGCCAAGGAAATGGACTTCGATGCTTTCAACTCTTCGTGGGACGAGGAGGATGAAAGTGAATAGTAGATAAAACTTCAAGTACAATGCAAGGCGTTCCTTCTCCACGAGAAGGAACGCCTTGTGCTAAGTCGGGGTTAGAAAAATTGTGTCTTATCCTGAAATATTGCTGTCCAGTAAAGTTTAATAGGCCGAAAAAATAACGTTCTTATTTGTGACAATAAAAATAAATCTATATATTTGCAAAATGAAGATAATAAAAGACCTCGCCTTAGAGTTCCCTCTTAGGTCTTATGTGAATAGTCTTATTCCTTTATGAGAGGGAGAAGGAAATTAAACATATCAAATCCCATACCGTTATGAAAAAGTTACGTCTCTTCGTCGCAGTTGGGGCTCTTGCTCTTGCGTTTATCTCTCCAACAGAGAGTTTTGCTTATAAGTATTATGTTCATCTGAAAAATGGACATTCTTTTGTACTGAATGCAGAGGATGCAGAAACTGCTGAAATGGCTTTCAAAGAATTGTGTGCAAGGATGCCTGGAATGGAAGATGCTTATCTTACAAAACGTCCTAGAGGTGGCTTTATTTGCTGTGAAAGTGTGGATGATTTAAGATAAGTGTTCTAAGAAAGCTGTGGTATCGGCTATACGGCCATATTATTATGCGTCACTTGTTGTTTCTTTTTCTGAGTGTCTTTACCTTGGTTATATTTGCGCAAGAAGAGAAGAGGATTCTGCGAGCTACAAAAGTATATGATACTGCTCACACGATCGTCTATTATGACTTAGAGTATCGTACGGACTCTACGAAAATACATAAATATAGGCGAGGGAAGACAGTACTTCAAATTTCGGAGAAGTATCTTGCTTTTACAGATTATTATATCCAGATAGTTGATTCTCTCAATGACTATGCTGTTGGAAGCAAGGAGCGTGAAAAACTTGTCTCTGAGCCACTTAGCGAGGTTGTTGGTTTGGTTAGGTATAAGATACCGCTACTAACCAACCTCTCACGAGGTCAGACAACTTTTCAGCTGGGCATGTGGACACAATTAGAATATACTATTCCCACTCCTCAAATAGATTGGAATTTGATGGCAGGTGATACCCTCGTCAATGGTGTCACTTGTAAAAAGGCAATGGGGCGTTATGCAGGCCGTACCTATGTGGCTTGGTATGCTGAGAGTGTGCAGCTACCCTATGGTCCTTATATCTTCGGTGGTCTGCCAGGCTTGATTATGTGTATTTACGACACCAAACGGAATTGGATCTTTACTAATAGTGGTATCAAACCAGCCACCTCTCTGGCTAAGATGTATCTTTACACAGAGAAGGAGCGTGAGAAGATGGATCGCAAAAAGGCATTGAGCATTTACCGCAACGAGTTAGAAAATATGATCAGCGTAGGAATTGCAAAAGGGCGTCTCTTAAATGTTCCTCCTGAGTTAGTTCAGAAAACCTCCAGCAATATGTTAGAGCTAGAATGGTAATCTGTATGTGTTATTCTTTAATAGATTGAAATTATGAAGTATTTTAGATGTGTAGCAGTAGTAGCAACTTTAGTTCTTGCTTTTGTTGTACCAACAAAGAGTTATGCCTACAAATATTATATTCACTATAAGAATGGAGAAGTTTGGATGTTTGAAGCATCTAGTAAGGCAGAAGCAAGAAAACTGTTTCGGTCAATGTGCTTAGAGCATACTGAGATGGAAGACTCTTATTTGACTTCACGTCCAAATGGAGGATTCATGGAGTCGGAGAATGTTTAGATAAAACTAACTCTAAGCTGTGGTATCGGCTATACGGCCATTCTATGCGAAAGATACTTACTTTTCTATTTAGCACAATAGTCCTTCTTACTTATGGGCAAGCAGATCGGGCAGTCAAGACGCCTGTCAAAGTATATGATACTGCCCATACGGTTGTTTTTTATGATTTGCAGTATTTGAGAGACTCGACCAAAACAACTGCTTACTTGGAAGGATTGACAATGCTTCGGATCTCAGACAGTTATTTGAGCTTTGCAGATTACTATGCGGTTTATAGTGATTCCCTTAATGACTATGCGGCTTTGAGTAGGAAGAATGATAGGGCTGTAGATAAAGTGATAGGGGCAATATATAAGAAAGAGAGGTATAAAATACCTCTGCTCACAAATCTGCAAACCCAGCAAACAACTTTTCAAACGGGAGTATGGACTAAATTGGAATATACAGTGGCTACTCCCCAAATAAGATGGACTTTGGTGGAAGGAGATACTGTCGTAACAAATGTTGCTTGTAGAAAAGCGGTGTGCAGATACGCTGGGCGAAACTATATTGCGTGGTATGCCGAGAGTATTCAAATGCCCTATGGTCCTTATATCTTTGGTGGCTTGCCTGGCTTGATAATGTGTATTTATGATGTCAAGCGTAATTGGATATTTACTTGCAATGGTATAGAATCCGCCTCTTCTTTGCGTAGTATGTACCTCTATACAGAGAAAGATAGAAAAAAGATGGATCGCAAAAAGGCATTGAGCATTTACCGCAACGAGTTAGAAAATATGATCAGCGTAGGAATTGCAAAAGGGCGTCTCTTTAATGTTCCTCCTGAGTCAGTTCGGAAAACCTCCAGCAATATGTTAGAGTTAGAATGGTAAGAAAGATATTATGTGCATTGTTTCTTTTTGCCTTGGGGCAGATAGGCTTTGCGCAGGAAGGGGAGAAAAGTATTACAGGTGTAGTGCGCAAAGTGGATGGTAGTCCCTTGGGAAATGCCATGTGCCGTTTGCTCAATGCGAAAGACTCCCTTCTGGCATTTGCGCAAACCAAGGCAGATGGTACTTATGTGTTGAAGCTAAAAGCAACGGGAGTGCGGATAGAAATTGCTCGCTGGGGATACGATGCGGAGCAGTTCGACCTAAAAGAGGGCGTAGCGCATTATGAAACAACATTGTACCAAAATGCCAAAAATATCCGTGAGGTGCGGGTTACAGCCACGCCCATCCATCGTAACAATGATACGATCAATTATCGTGTAGATGCCTTTCGAGAAAAAAGCGATCGCACGATAAGCGATGTACTCAAGCGTATGCCAGGTATCGAAGTAAAGCCTTCTGGTCAAATTCTTTACCAAGGTATGCCTATCAACCACGTTAATATTGAAGGGCAGAATATGATGGGTAGTCGTTACAACTTGGCAACAGAAACAATGCCTGTTGAAGCTGTGTCGCAGATTCAAGTGATGGAACGTAATCAGCCTATTCGTGCCTTGGAGGGAAAGGAGAAGAGCGACCGCGCCACGCTCAACATCAAGCTCAAAGACGGCTATCGCTTGCGTCCTTTTGGGGAAATCGGTTTGCACGGAGGCGCAACGCCTTTCCTTTGGGACAACCAGCTGACTTCCTTCTTCATTGGTAAGAAAGACCAAATGATGACAATGGGAGCGATGAACAATGTCGGGAAAAATCTACGTGCTCTCTCGCAGGGAGTTGGCACAGCCTTGGATAGCGAAACAGAACCGCTCCCTCAGCGTATGCTATCCGTGACCTCACCCGTTCGCCCTCCTTTGGCAACGACCTATTATTGGAATAACAACTCCCACCTTGCCTCGCTGAACTATCTGCACGGCTTTTCAAAGGAAAAGAGCTTGCGTGCTAATATGACTTATCAACATGGACGTGTAGTGCAGAACGACAGCACGTTTCATCGCTATGTGACTGGGCTTGATACGGTGAGCTATTTTCAACGCACAGCCTCTTTGCAACGTGTCCATACGCTGACTGGAGGTCTCTCCTTTGTGAATAATTCTCGAAAGGCTTTCTTACAGGAACACCTGACGGCAACAGGAGAATGGGAACGGCATGAGAATGCCTCGTACACCAATTCGGGAAGCATCTATGAGCGGATGCGGACAAGCCCTTTCGTCTTGAGCAACGTGTTCCGTGCCACACTCAATGTCGGGGATGTGGCTTACGACATTGAGTCCAATGTTCGCTGGACGAGCGAAACAGAACAGCTTTATCTCGACCACCTGCAAGCGCAGTATCTGCGTAAGCGCAATTTCTTTATGGCGCACTCCATAGGGACAGACCTCTCTCTGGGACGTTTCCTCGTGCAGACCACTTATAGTTTGAAATTCAAGAATACGCACTTGATGCCCATAGAAGGGGGAGCGAACTACAAGAGTCGCTATTGGTTGCACACGTTGGATCTTGGCGCATCCTTGCCCATAGGCAGTGGAAGTATCGACTTCGTCTCTCCCATAAGCTATTTGTCCTATCATTATAATTACCGCTCGCAGAGCAACCACCGTGTGCTGTGGTCGCCCGACCTCTCGTGGCGCAGGGATTGGAACTCTAATCTCCACTCCGTGTTCTCTTTGAGCCACAACAAAGAAGGAAACACCTCCGACCTTCTCCTGCCGAGCGTCTTGCGTCAAACCTATCGCATCTATGCTCAAGGACTTGATAGCCTCTCTGTGAGTCAAACCACGATGGCAAGTATGCGTTGGTCGTTCATCAACTTGGTGAATATGTTCTCGTGGAATTTATATGCCAGTTGGGCACACACGAAGCGGGATAACTATTTCTCGGTTCTCTATCTGCCTAACGCCACGTACGCCTTGCCCATTTGGGAAGATAGTCGGCGTAGTACGCTTTCGTTCCAGCTCTCCTTTCAGAAAGTGAATCGCTCGAGCGGTTTGACAATCAACCAGCGCAACAGCTTTGCACGTAGCAAACGCTTTATCTCCCAGAATGGGACGAATGGCAATATGCACTATAATGCTTGGAACATGGGTTGGAGTTTGCAATGGGCTAAGCTCAAATGGCTGACTGCCGACTTCAATGCTGAGGGTAACCTCACGTGGAAAGATAAGGATGTGTTCTCAAACACGCACAATGTGTTGAAGAATGTCTATTATCAGCTGACTCTGAAAGCTTATCCCACGAGTAAATTGCAAGGCAACTTCACCTTTTCGCAGTCCACGCAGGAGCTTACGCATGGGCACTATGCCACCAATTGCTTTATCAATCTTGGTGCAGAGTATATCCTTAATGGCAGACTGACCTTAGATTGCAAGGCGACTAACCTTTTCAATCGCAAAATCTATGAGGAGGTGCGTTATAATGGAGCAAATCTCACTTACTATGCTCTCCCGTTGCGTGGGCGAGAATTTCTTTTTGGCTTGCGCTATAAGTTCTGACAAACGCCCCTTTCGCATAAGACTCCCCCACTCGTTGCAGATAGTGAGTGGGGGAGTCTTGTATCGTAGACTAAGGAGATTCTGAGCTGAAATCCTTCATTTTTCGTAAAAACATCCCTCTAAAAGGGCATAATGAATAGAAAAGTAAAATGTGGACACGACCAGCAGTATTGCCATTAAAATCAGCTTCTTCATTAGCTCTGTTCTTTCTTTTTTAAATAAAATCGTTGTGTCTAAATTCTTCTTTCTGCTATCTTTGGAGTGTAGTCTGCTTGTTTTTGCTTACAAAATTACAGATAGATGGATAGAGAAGTGTGCATTTTTTTGATGGTGCTTCTTCCAAAAGGTCTTTTCGTCTTTTCCAAATTGTCGAACAAAGCCTTCCAAAAAGTCACTCTTCGTCTCTTAAACCTTCGCAAAAAGAGCTGTAAATTCTTTGTTATCAGCAAGAAAAGAGCGCATTGATGTACGCTTGCTTCTGCACATCCTGCTGAGGTGGTAAAGGGCGTGTATTCTTTTACGTGAGTTCGGGATAAGCATTTCTTAGAAAAGAGCCAATTGTTGTGTTTTCTCAATGTATACCGGTAGTGCACTTGGCTTGTTTTCAAAGAACGAATAAGCTGCTAATGCAGCGCATAGGTTGATAATAAAATTGTGTA
>JALFTM010000107.1 GCA_022788345.1 Bacteroidales bacterium | reverse complement strand
TGATATTGGCGCGAATTCCAAAGTGAATCGACTTTTGAAGCCTGAATGATGGACACAATGCCGAATGGCATACAACAGAAAACTGTGCAGAGGATGCCCCAAATGAGATAAGTTTCTGGCTTGTTGTAGTAGGGCTCTTCTACTGGCTGACTGGCTTGCGCTGAGGCCGAATTGTAGGCATAGGGGTTTGTACCTTGAGAAGCATAAGCTGGTTGCTCAGGCTGAGGGTTAGGCATAGCAGGTGGCACAGCTTGTTGCAATTCTGGTACGTTGCGCAACTCTGTCCATGTAGGCATGCCTTCGCGCCACACCAAGGTTGTTTCGGGTAGGCGCATGGCCAAGAGAATGTGGGTGGAGACAGGACCCGACTGCGAGCCTGCCGCATCGATGTAGTAGTATTCGTGCATGATATGCGAAGTTTAATGAGATTGATAGAAGCTTGAAACGATGCCTATGGCAATAGTGTCATGATGGCGGAAAGGGCAATCTGCCCCACAATGCCAGCAACAAAGAGCAAGCAACCGATGGCGAAGAAAAATCGGCTTTGGTTCAAGGCTTTTTGAAGTGTTTCGGCGGAATGAAGTTCTGCGTAGCGCAGGGCGTTATTGGCCTTTATTGCTCCAATGATGCCCAATGGGATGGCGATCCAAGTGAGTGAGAAACACATGGCAAGGACGGCGAAGAACACGAGGGCGATATTGAGCCATTTCCAAATATCCAAACTCTCCATTAAGTCCACACGCTGGGTGGCCTCCCAACTGTTGCGCAGGGGCGACATCGCAGGAGTCGTTGTGGGACTATGTCCCAAAGGAGGAGATGCTGGGACGGCTGGGGGCAAAGGAGGAACGGGTGGCAAGTCTGTCTGCATCGGAGCTTCATCCGTTTCTTCGGGTGAAACAACTGTCAAAACGGGTGTTTCCGGCTTTGTCTCACCTTCTAAAACATTCGTGTCGTTGTCCGTTTCGCTCTGTGTGCTTTCTGCGAAAATCTCCTCGCTGTGCTCGTCAGTGGCGGATGCTTCAGCAGGAAGCGTATCATAGGCTTCGTCTTCGACAGCCGTAGAATCTGTTGTTGCGACGGCAATAGGTGTCGTTTCCTTGGGGCTTGTCGTCGCTTCAAGATATGCTTTTACGGCCGGAATGTTGCGGGCGCGGGCCCAATCTGCCATCCCCTCGCACCAAAGTGGTGTGTCGAGTGTCACGCCATGGACCGCAAATTCGCTCTCTGCAATAGGGCCACATGTCGCACCAGAAGCATCGATGTAAAAATAAGTCATAGGATGAGTGTAAAAAAAGTCTTTGCAAGCACCATATAGACGCTTGCAAAGACGCCATAGAAAGGAGATTTATTTTACAGGAATATCCTTGAGCGTTGCCACGACAAGCTCCCAGTATTTTGCTACACTGGGGATGTGGCAACATTCGTCGGGAGTGTGTGGACAGCGCACTGTTGGGCCGAAGCTGATAATATCCATGTGAGGATAGCTGGCTCCGATGATGCTGCACTCCAATCCTGCATGGATAACCGTTACAGAGGCTGGCTTGCCAAAGAGTTCTTGGTATTTGGCCTTCATGAGGTCGACAATTTCGCTCTTGGGAGCTGGTTGCCATTCGATGTAAGCACCATCGAGCACCACTTCCATGCCAGCAAGTTTGAACGCCTGCGTGAGTACTTGCTCACAATAGCGACGCATCGAGTTTTGAGAAGAGCGGATGAGGTCTTTTACAAAGATGTTTCCGTCTCCAATCTCTACGATAGCTAAGTTGGAAGAGGTCTCTACAATGTGGGGGATGGTGGGAATGAAGCGCAATACCCCGTTGTGGCAAGCGGCGATGGCGGCTACGACTGCGTCCTGAACCTCCACGGGCAAGTTAGTGGCTGGGCGTTCAGCTTCGAGGGTTTCGAGGGTGAACTGTTCCTCTACGCCACGATATTCTTCCTTGAAAATCTCGAACCAATGTGCCACCTTTTCTTTAGCTTCAGCGACCTTGTCGGACGGCAGAGTGACGATAGCATCGGCATAAGCTGGGATGGCGTTGCGCATATTGCCACCGTGCCAAGAGGAGAGGCGTGCGCCACAATTTTCAAAGAGGTCGAGGAGAACACGGCTCATGAGCTTGTTGGCATTGGCATGGCCTTCATTGATTTGGATGCCTGAGTGTCCGCCAAGGAGATGGTGCAGGGAAATGTGCAACGTGGCGTCGCCCTCCGCAGGGACAGCCTCGTAGGAGCGTGTGGCGGTGAGGTTGATGCCACCAGCAGAGCCGATGATAAATTCGCCTTCCGTCTCGTTGTCCAAGTTGAGGAGGATGTCGCCTTTGAGCGTTCCTACCTCCATGTTGTTCACACCGCCCATGGTCGATTCTTCATCCGCAGTGATGAAGCCTTCCAAGGGACCATGCTCGATGTCGGTGGCTTCGAAAAGAGCGAGGATAGTGGCCACGCCAAGGCCATCGTCCGCTCCGAGCGTTGTGCCATAGGTGCGCACCCATTCGCCATCGATACGAGAGCGGATGGGGTTGGTCTCAAAGTTATGGTCAGAGTCCTTTGCTTTTTGTGGCACAATATCCATGTGAGCTTGAAGGGTCACCGTCTTGCGGTTCTCATAGCCGGGCGTGGCTGGTTTGCGCATGATGATGTTCTCTCCTTTATCTTCAAAGGCTTCAATGCCACGTTCGGCGGCCCAGTCGAGGAGGAATTTCTTTACTTTAGCGAGATGTCCAGAAGGGCGGGGCACTTGTGTGAGTGCGTAGAAGCTTTGCCAAATTCCTTGTGGCTGTAAATCTTTAATTGAAGTCATAATGATTGTATTTTTTGTTGTTCGATAAGGGGACGTTGCCCCTTGTCCTCTGTGAAGAGGTAGGTTGTTGTCAATGGTGTGTGGCTGTCAAGTCGCTGCTTGGGGGTTGAGCGGTTGGATGCCACCCTATCGTTATTCGCTGACGACAGCTTGCCGTTTCATCAATCCTAAATCTATCCAAGCGTAGATGCCGAGGATAACGACGAGCAAGGTTTGTATAGTGTGCACGGCCAGTGCAAAGCGGATGGCCTCGCTATCGGTGATTGTGCCTGCTCCGTAGATAAGAAGCATGGTCTTCACCGCAAAATGCCATGGCCCAGCTCCGTTGGGCGTTGGAACGAGTACGGCGTATGTGCCCACACAGAAGATAAAGAAAGCTTCCATTGGCGAGAAGTCTGCCGTGAAGTCGAAGGCGAAAAACGCGATATAGAAGTGGAGGAAATAGCTCACCCAGATGCCCAACGAGAGGGCGAGATAGAGCCATTTTTGTTGCATATGTCGTATGGAGGTGATGCCTTCGAGAAGATTGGAGAAAAGGCGGTTGCCTTTTTTGTAAACGAAGAACCACCAAAGAAAAGTTGCACCCATTAAGGCCACGAGGAGGGCGCTGAGGGCTGTGACGATATAGCCTGTAGTGGTAAATCGGCCGAGAAAAGCGTTGAGGTCTTTGCCTAAGAAATCTAATAGGCGAGGCACTTGCGTGATGAAAGCCAAACCTGTGAGCAGGACCATGAGAAAAGCATCGACAAGGCGCTCCGTGACCACAGTTCCTAAGGATTTGGAGAAAGAAGTGCCGTCCATCTGCTTGAGCGTACCGCAACGCATCACTTCGCCCACGCGTGGCACAATCAAACTGGAAGCGTAGGAGAGAAAAATGGCATTGCGCAAGGTTCTCCGTCGAGGCTTCTCGCCCAAAGGTGCAAGAGACAATCCCCAACGGTGGGCGCGGGCTGTCATCGCAGTGATGCCGAAAATCAAAGAAAAGAGCATCCAACTCCAATGGAGTTCGGTGCGCAGACTTAGCCAAAACTGTCCCCAGTCTTCTTCCCTATACATCCACCACAACACCCCAAGCCCGAAGGCAAAGGGGAATACTATTTTGACTATTTTCTTGACGGTTTCCAATGTGGTGATACGTGTTATGATCAATACCTTAGGCGCAGAGAGGCAAGGGTTCGGACTTTTGCTGTATCTTTGCACCAACAAATATATAAAAAGATTGCTTATTATGCGAACTGTACGGCCTAAAAAATTTCTTGGACAGCATTTTCTCACCGATTTGTCGGTGGCGCGTGCCATTGCTGACACTGTGGACGCTTGTCCCGACCTCCCTGTGCTCGAAGTGGGACCGGGTATGGGGGTGATGACCCAGTTCCTTTTAGAAAAACCACGGCCTTTGAAGGTGGTCGAAATTGACCGCGAGAGTGTACCCTATCTTAAAGAACATTTTCCTGCTTTGGCCGAGCATGTCGTGGAAGCCGACTTTCTGCAATACCCCCTGGAAACGCTCTTTAACGGACAGCCTTTTGTGCTGACAGGCAACTATCCTTACAACATTTCGAGCCAGATCTTTTTCCGTATGCTCGACTATCGTGAGCAGATCCCCCTTTGCACGGGCATGATACAAAAGGAGGTGGCGGAGCGATTGGCGGCACAACCGGGGAGTAAAACCTATGGCATTTTGAGCGTGTTGGTACAGCTGTGGTACGATTGCACCTATCTCTTCACGGTCGAACCACATGTCTTTAATCCGCCCCCCAAGGTGCGGAGTGCGGTGGTGAGTTTGCGCCGTAACGAAAAGACGGATGCCGGTTGTGACGAACGCCTTTTCCGTCGGGTGGTGAAGACAGCTTTCAATCAGCGACGCAAGATGATGCGTGGCTCGTTGCGCCCCCTCTTTGCACAGCTCAATAGCGAGCAACACAGCACGGCCGATCACAGCGAATTTCTTGCCCAATCGCTACTGACAAAACGCCCCGAACAACTTTCGGTGGCGGAGTTTGTTGCCCTCACCAACGCCATTGAAGCGGAAATGAATCGGGGATAATCTTTTCCCTCAAGATAGGGCGTACAAAGCTGTGCGTCCGAAAAACACGAATTTGTTATTTACAAAGTATGCTCCCTTCGTTCTTGTTCATCACACTTGGGCGGACGCATTGGCCGTATGCCGTTGTGCATCTTCGTCTCCTTAGCCTTGGTCTGTTGCTCCTCTGCTGTGTTTCTCTTCAAGCGCAAGACAGCCTGCTCCTGCGCGAAGCAGTCGTCACACACCAGCGGTTCGATCAGCGTGAGCTCCTCCCTGCACAACGCTTGGAGGGTAAGACATTGCGCTTGCTTGGTGGGGTGGGCGTAGCCGATGCTTTGCGACAATTTAGCGGTGTGCAGTTGAAAGACTATGGTGGCGTGGGTGGTTTGAAAACCATCAATGTCCGCGG
>JALFTM010000106.1 GCA_022788345.1 Bacteroidales bacterium | reverse complement strand
CCAGCCTCTGTGAAAACCGTGGCATCGACTATGGTAAAAGGCACATCCAAAAGTTTTGCGATAGTGCGCGCAAGCAGTGTTTTGCCTGTACCTGTAGAACCAACCATTATAATGTTGCTCTTCTCTATCTCTACGGCGTTTCCCTCTCCTTGTTTGTTCAATTGGAGAATACGTTTGTAGTGATTGTAGACTGCAACAGCCAAAGTGCGCTTTGCGACATCTTGCCCAATGATATATTGATCCAAATACTCCTTAATTCCCACAGGTTTAGGAAGCTTTTCAAAATCAATTTCAGGTATAGTCCCCTTTACTTTTTTGGGGGCATTACCCAAAGCTTGGGCAATAACTTGATAGGCTTGATCGACACAATCATTGCAAATATAACCATTCAAGCCAGTAAGCAAGAGAGACACTTCTTGCTCATTACGCCCGCAAAACGAGCAATTGTTGCCTTTTTTATTTGCCATTCTGTCTGCTCAATACTTGGTCAATCATACCATACTCTTTGGCCTCTTGCGCTGTCATCCAATAATCGCGATCAGAGTCTGCCCACACTTTTTCAAAGTCGGTATGTGAATGCTCGGAGATAATAGTATAAAGTTCCTTTTTTAGTTTTTGAATTTCACGAGCTGTAATTTCTATATCAGAGGCTTGCCCTTGAGCACCACCAAGAGGTTGGTGTATCATTACACGGCTATGAGGCAATGCACTGCGTTTACCTTCTTGACCAGCCACCAGCAACACAGCTCCCATAGAAGCTGCCATACCTGTACAAATAGTGGCCACATCACTGCTGATAAACTGCATTGTATCGTAAATACCTAAACCTGCATATACGGAACCGCCAGGTGAATTGATATAGATAGAAATATCTTTACCAGAGTCTGTAGAGTCGAGGTACAGCAACTGTGCCTGTAACGTGTTGGCTGTGTACTCGTCTATCGCTGTTCCAAGAAAGATGATGCGATCCATCATCAAACGAGAAAAAACATCCATTTGGGTTACGTTCAGCTGGCGCTCTTCCAATATGTAAGGGTTAAGATACTGGTTCTGCAAGGATATAACATCGTCCAACACCATGGAATTCATACCCAAGTGTTGCGTAGCATATTTCTTAAAATCGTTCATTTATTTGTCGTATATTTAATATGGAATCTTAGTACAAAGAATGTGCCAAGTACAACTCATTTATTACAACTGGTGGGTTAAGCGTGCCAAATAGGCATGCTCCTCATTCTCCTCTATCAACTCTGCACATAAATTTATGCGAGTGGCAGCAGCTTGTAATGTTGGAAAATCAAGATAGAGCCAATGAAATGGGCGTCCTATAATCTTGCCATATTTCATTTGAAAGTCCACTTCTCCATAGTAGTCTTGCCCTTCTGCTAAGTCTATGTTTCCTTCTTCGTTCTCAAAGATAAAGCGGAGGTCACTGCTATCTAAAAGAATTTGCCCTTGCGGAGCTAAGAGGTGTTTCAGTCGTAATAAGAAGTTGTCTAATTGTCGCAAGCGCCCAGCCAATCCTGTACCATTCATTAAAAGCAACAAAGTGTCGTATTGTCTCGACCACTGCCCGTCTAATAAATCGGCTACTCGAACATGCTTCACTCCACGTTCTTGCATGACTTCCACAGCTAATTCAGAAATGTCGATAGCTTCGACCTCTTTGCCCATCTCTTGTAATGCTAAACTGTGACAACCAGCGCCTGCACCTATATCAAGAATACGCCCTTTGGCTATATGCAGTGCTTTCTGCTCCAACAGAGGCATTTCTTCGATGCTACGGAAAAGATGTGACACGGGGATTTCATCTTCATCAAAAAGAGAAGACAACACTCTCAACCTTTCAACTTTCTTTTTTGTATGAAAGGCTTTTATGGCTGCTCCCATAGGATCAGCCTCAGGGGATAATTTCAACATTGAAACAATCTAAGTGCTTCAAAAAGACACAAATCCTTTCGAAGCCACTTTGTATATACTTTATTTACTTATCAATGCTTATGCCGTAGCTTAAAGCTACGGCATAAGCCATTGTTTCTTATAAATGAAGCGTGTATTCTATAGGTTCAAGAACGAACAATAGTTGCTTCACGATCAGGGCTTACAGATACAATGCTGATTCGTGTACTAAGCTTTTCTTCCAAATAAGCGATGTAGGCTTTGAATGCTTCAGGGAAGTCTTCTTCATTACGGATTTCTGTCAAAGGCGTTTGCCATCCAGAAATCTCTTCATAAACAGCTTGCCACCCTTCTGTATCGTAGGGCATAGTCTCTGTGCGACGGCCTTCTTTTTCGTAAGCGACACAGACTTTGATTGTTTCAAAAGTGTCCAACACATCGCTCTTCATTAACACCAAATCGGTGATACCATTTACCATAATAGTGTACTTCAGTGCCACCAAATCGACCCAGCCACAACGTCGATTGCGCCCAGTTACTGCACCATACTCATGCCCGATTTCGCGCAATTTGTCACCAGTCTCATCAAAGAGTTCTACAGGGAATGGGCCTGCACCTACACGCGTGCTATAAGCTTTGAAGATACCAAAGACCCTGTTGATTGTGGTAGGGGCAACTCCAAGACCTGTGCAAACTCCGCCAACAGTTGTCGAAGAAGAAGAAACAAAAGGATAAGTGCCATGATCTATGTCTAAAAGCGTGCCTTGTGCGCCTTCCGCCAAGACATTCTGGCCCTCAAGCAAGCGACGATTTATCTCAACTTCTGTATCACACAGCTGGAATTTTCGGAGATATTCAGCACCAGCAAGCCAATTTCTTTCGTCTTCTTCCAATGAGAAGTCTGTAAAATTCAAGTCTGACAGAATCTGTAAGTGGCGAGCTTTTAAGCGTTCATAGCGTGCCAAGAAATCTTTTTCTTCTAAATCGCCGATACGCAAACCTATACGGGCAGCCTTATCACTGTAAGTAGGACCAATACCTTTGCCCGTAGTCCCTACTTTATCTTTACCTTTAGCTGCTTCATAAGCACGATCCAAAAGACGATGAGTAGGAAGTATTAAGTGGGCGCGACGACTAACGAGCAAACGGTCTGTAATGTTATAACCCGCAGCTTCTAATTCTTTCGCTTCGGCCATAAACAAGTCTGGTGCGACAACACAGCCATTACCTATAATGTTCACTTTGCCCTCATCAAAGATACCTGAAGGAATGGAGCGTAACACAAATTTCTTTCCTTCAAAAATGATTGTATGTCCTGCGTTAGGACCTCCTGCAAAGCGCGCTACCACATCATACTGAGGAGTAAAATAGTCTACAACTTTTCCCTTTCCCTCGTCTCCAAAAACGATGCCTAAAAGGGCATCTACTTTTCCTTGTGCCATAATTAACTATATATTGGGCCTAATTATTTACTTTGTCAGTTTTATTGAAACAAGATTCTCTCGTCGCGCAATCGTGCTTTCTTTACCCACGATGCTGGGATGAACTTCCATTCGTTCTTTGCTTTAGGGCAAAGTGTTCCTTCTGCCCGAATTGTTTGCATTAGATAATAGCGCAAATCACGTTCCGTACTCCAAAGAATACGAGAACTTAAGCTATCTTTGGCTATTCCTGCACCCTCTGTCAGCAGTCCTCCTCCCCCATTTCCTCGGTAAGAATTTACTGCAACTTTATACTTTGCATCTAAATCAAAGTTTCGTCCATCAGCAAAACGCTTAATAGTGATGCGTTGACCTTTTGTCTTGCGCAAATCGACAGTATAGATTAGTCCTCCAGCGCAATCGAAGTTATAAGATACGTTTTGAAGACGTTGCCAAGGTTCAGAAATCTTCTCCGCATTCTTACGGAAATAGAGCATTGTGTCTCTTGAACTATCCATCGTGCGTACCCATTTATCATAAGAGTATTCCAAATAGTTTTTAATCTCCTTACCTGATAGAGACATTGTATAGAGAAGATTTTCAAACTTGTATAAGTTAAACATATCTGAGACACGAATATAACCCGGTTCTATCGTTGCATCCAAAGACAGAGGGGCAGCAAAAGATAAGTCTGCTTTGGTGAGTTGGAGTTGCATATCATGAATTAAGTCAATGAATGCAGAGGAGCCGAAGTAGGCAGAGCGTGTTTCTAAGCGTGTCTCCAATCGACCTATCTTCTCTTGCGTAAAAGCGTTCACTGTGTCATATTGCTTCTTGAAGAAAGATAAATAATCTGCATCAGGTACTAAGGTTTCAATCTTCACAATTTCTCCCTTGACATTTACTTTCTTATTGACCGTAATGTCGGCTTGAGCTATATTAAAAGCATTAGCGCCGGGGTTGAGTACTACTACGGTATCTCCTGCTACATTAACAATCTGTATATTTGCTGCTCTATGGTCATGTCCACAGAAAATAACATCAAATCCAGGCACTTGCCGAGCTACTTGTAGCGAAGCATTCTCTTTCAATTGCCCCACAGCTGTCGCAGAACCTACCCCAGAATGGAAAAGCCCAACAACAATGTCGGCCTTTTCTTTTTCTCGCAAGATAGGCATCCATTGACGAGCGGTTACAACCATATCTTCAAAGCGCAGACCAGCCCAAAGGTTTTCAGGCAACCATTGTGGGATAGCAGGAGTCAGAAGTCCTAAAACAGCAATCCGCACTCCATTACGTTCTACTATCGTATAAGGTTTCCAATAAGTCTTACCTGTTTTCGTGTCTATGGCATTGGCACATACCATAGGGAAGTGACATTGACGTACCCAGCGATCATACACAGCATGCCCAGTTTCAACATCGTGATTGCCTATTCCCCCAACATCATATCGCAAATAATTGAGCGCACTTGCACAGAAGTGTTCAGCGCTATCCATATAGTTATAATAGTAAGCCGTTGGTTGGCCTTGCAAAATGTCTCCGTTATCCAATAATAACACATTCTCTTCTCCCAAGGCCTTGCGTTGTTCTTTTACATAGGTAGCAACACGGCTTAATCCTCCTTCCCATGGTTTTTGATAGATAAAATCATAAGGTAGGTAGTTGCCATGCACATCACTGGTTGCAATAATGCGTATGTTTGATTGTGCTACAGCCCCTAAGTGCCATAGTATCGTCAGAAGAATTATGATAGATCTTAGTTTATTCATTCTTATTAGGTTATTTACGCTTATATGATGCAAAGACATAGGGCAATGTATCTTCATGAGCTTCTTGCTTTATAACCTCCCATTGATTATAGTCTATTTCTGGGAAAAACACATCAGCTTCTTTAGGAGCGTCAAGGATGTGCGTTAGTTCCAAGCAATCAGCAAGTGGTAAGGCTTCTTCATAGACCGAGGCACCGCCTATTACAAACACGTGTTCATCTTCTTGACAGGTGTTCAAGGCCTCTTGAAATGAAGCATAGGTTTCTGCATTCACAAAACTCATTCCCTCTTTACGCGAAAGTACGATGTTACGGCGATTAGGTAAAGCTCCTTTGGGCAGAGATTCAAAAGTACGACGCCCCATGACGATGGTGTGCCCCGTCGTCAATTCCTTAAAGCGACGTAAGTCGGCAGGAAGATGATAAATTAGATCACCTCTTAAACCTATAGCTCGGTTTTCTGCAAGTGCAGCAATAAGAGTTATCATAACACTTCTGTATAAAGATTATATAGAGACTGTTCCTGCAATATGCGGATAGGGGTCGTAATCCTCTAACATGAAATCGTCATACTCAAAAGCGAAAAGATCTTTTACCTTTGAGTTCAGTCGCATTTTGGGCAGAGACCGTGGAGTGCGTGTCAATTGCAATTTTGCTTGCTCTAAATGATTCAAATAGAGATGTGTATCCCCTGTTGTATAAACAAAATCACCAGCTTCTAAGTCTGTCACTTGTGCCATCATTTGTAATAGTAAGGCATAACTGGCTATATTAAAAGGGACTCCTAAAAATGTATCGGCAGAACGTTGATAAAGCTGTAGAGATAAACGTCCATCAGCTACATAAAATTGGTAAAGCACATGACAAGGGGGCAAATTCATATTGTCCAAATCTGCCACATTCCAAGCACTCACCAGTATTCGGCGCGAGTCCGGATTTTTCTTCAATGTCTCTATCACTTCTGAAATTTGATCCACACATCCGCCATCGTATGTAGGCCAAGAACGCCATTGATATCCATAGACATGGCCTAAATCGCCATTCTCGTCCGCCCATTCATTCCAAATTCTTACACCATGCTCTTGTAGCCAATGCACATTGGTGTCGCCTCGTAAAAACCATAAGAGTTCATAGATAATGGACTTCAAATGGAGCTTCTTTGTTGTCAGCAAAGGAAATCCCTCTCGAAGGTCGAAACGCATCTGATAGCCAAAGATGCTTTTTGTGCCTGTACCGGTACGATCTGTCTTCACGACTCCATTGTCTAAAATATGTCGGAGCAAGTCTTGATACTGTTTCATTTGGATTATCCTTCTTACTTATATATAAATAAGTGCTTTGAAGCAAAGATACTAAAAAAATAATAGACAAGAGGAGTCTCTTGCAAAGAGAATAGCGACTACTGACTTCTGAATGAAGAGTAGTCGCTATGTGCTTTAAGCTTTTCCAAAGTTAGCCTTGCTTTACACGATTCAAATAAGAACCATCACGTGTATCAACTTCCACAATTTCGCCTTCGTTGATGAAAAGTGGTACACGGATTTCTACGCCCGATTCCAGTGTAGCTGGCTTCAGTGTGTTGGTAGCTGTGTCACCCTTCAAGCCCGGTTCTGTATAAGTGATCTTAAGCTGTGTCTTCACAGGCATTTCAGCGTACAGAACAGTTTCAGTAGAAGCATCGCTAACTACCTCTAACACATCTCCTTCCTTCATGAAGTCGACACCTGTAATTTGGTCCTTAGGAATGACAACATCATCCCAAGTTTCTTGGTTGAGGAAGTGGTATTCTTCACCCTCAAGGTATGAGAACTGGTAAGGGCGACGCTCCACACGAACATCTTCCAAAGATTCACCGATATTAAAGCGCTTTTCCAATACACGACCAGACACAACGTCCTTTAGGGTTGTGCGCATGATGGTGTTACCTTTACCCGGTTTAACGTGCAAGAAGTCAATACAGAAATAAAGCTTGCCATCCATGCGGATGCAAGTGCCTTTCTTGATGTCTTGTGATTTGATCATCGTTGTATAAATATATCGTTATTATTGTGTGCTACGTTTTGCGTGTAATGCCGTAATGTCTGCACTTAAGAGGAACGAAGAGTGTTTTCTCCTCTATCCTCTTCTTTGGCAAAGATACGCATTTCTTTTGAATTATACCTACGAACGATGTTTAAGCCGTTTTAAGAAAGGCTTCATACAAACTTTTAATTCAATGTTAATGAGGGGGCAACTTCAAAACGAAAAGCCTTTTTATTTATGCTTCGATATAGTGATGTTTGAAAAATAAACAGAATCGTTGTCCTTCGTACCATGCTCCCAAACATAATGTCCTGCATAGGCCAATTCCAATCGGTTCTTGACCTGTTGCAAGCCTATGCCACCCGGACTCTTGTCGTTGTGCAGCTTGGGAATGTTAGAGTTTTCGCAACGGAAAACAATCTCTTTTTCAGTAGCTGAAAGATAGATTCTTATAAAGCACGCTTTTGTGGAGCTAACGCCGTGCTTAAAAGCGTTTTCCACCAAAGAGATGAAGATAAGTGGAGCTATAGTGGCAGAAGACCCAAGTGGCACCTGAAAGTTCGTTTCAACTTCTACGTGCTTGGGAAGACGTATTTTCATAAGTGCTACATAGTTCTTGAGAAACCCTATTTCTTTGTAAAGATCTACTTCAGCTGTCTCATTCTCGTAAAGCATATACCGGAGCATTTTGCTTAACTCAAGAATGGCCTCTTGTGCTTTTTCTACGTCAAAGCCTGTCAAAGCATAGATATTATTGAGGGTGTTCAACAGGAAGTGGGGATTGATTTGATTGCGCAGATTGCGCAATTCTGCTTCTTTATGATCTACTTCCAACTGTTTACGAGCGAACTCGGATTTCCGCACCTCTTTACTCAAACTTACGAATACAGCCAAGGCGGCAATGAAAGCGAATGACAAGAAATTGCGCACCTTGATGAAAATCCAAAAAAAGATGCTTGGGGTGACATGTGGCCCATCATTGTTGCGAAAAAACACCTGTCGAGGGAAAAGTGTACGCACATAGTCCGAGGCCAACATAATACCCAAAATCAACAATAAATTAACCAACACAAATCCCCGATACTTTCCATCAAGATAGTATTGAGGAACAAGGTAAAGATAATTGAGGTAAAAGATGATACAGACCGAAGTAGGAAACATCAAACTATGGATGTGGTCCGCTGTTGTAAAAACGCTATTGTCTGGATGAAAAAACAGGGGTGAAATGAACACAAATATCCAAGTCAGTGTATGGATAAAGATTTCTACTGCTGTATAATTCTTATTTGAAAGATGCTCGGACATGATTAAGACAAAACTACTGAAAAGCATCTGCTATGCTGACACAACAGCAGATATGCGCGCTATAATCTAAGATGTGAAGCGTTTGTAAGAAAAATGGAATTTATTCCACCACGAAGCAAGACCAAAAACCTTGATATTTTCGCTTAAATCAAGGAAGTATTTGGTTGATTACTAAACGTGACAAACATCCCTTTAGCAAACGTTGAGGAAATGTTGTCAATGTAGTATTTTCAGCTTGATAGAACAAAGGTAAAACATTTTTTGCATTCACACTTTCCCATCTGTCTTAATTCCATGAAAACATAGACGAGCAAAGGTTGTCTATCGACGAATGAGTTGTTTTATGAAACAAAATTTGGGCGTGAAACAACACTCAACAGATAGTAAAACCAAAATACCGCAACAAAGATTTAACTCTGTTTTGCAAAAAATAAAACTTGCCATCCAGCACGAAACCCATCTTACGGTATCTGTCGTGCCAGTCTACGCCTTTTGTGTTTCCAACTTGCGCCACTTATTTTCTTTCTCTATGCAAGTTCGTTTCATTGATTTGAAGCATAAAAAGTGGCAATAGGAGTCGTTTCACTCTCCCATTACCACTTTTGCTTACTGCAAAGATAAAC
>JALFTM010000105.1 GCA_022788345.1 Bacteroidales bacterium | reverse complement strand
AAAGGTCCCTCTTCGGCCAATGGCCTTAGCCGTTTAGAGGTAGAAAAACCGCTCACCAAAGCCGAAGCAGAGGCCCTTTTTACCCTCTGTGACCACAGACAGATCGACAAAACTCGCTGGCTCATTCCCAACGGACAACATACCATCGAGGTAGATGAATTTCACGGTGCGAACGAAGGCCTCGTCCTCGCCGAGATTGAACTTTCTGCTGAAGATGAGGTTTACGATCGCCCCTCGTTCCTTGGCGAGGAAGTGACTGGTGACCCCCGCTACTACAACTCCTATATCGCCCAACATCCTCTGCACAACACCCCCTAAAGCATCTACACCAAGTCCCATCTTGTCCCAAAGCCCCCTACTCACACATTCTCTCTCCACTCTATTGCGTATACTTTCCACGGCACAGCGGTTTAGATTTTAGGTGCAAGTTTGGCTAAATGGGATTTTATTTTTAACTTTGCATCAAGAGGGGATATTTCCCCATCTTATTGGACTTGTAGCTCAGTTGGTTAGAGCAACAGACTCATAATCTGGAGGTCCTTGGTTCAAGCCCAAGCTGGTCCACTTAGACGAAGAGCGATACACTCAAATAGAGTGTATCGCTCTTTTGTTTCATCCGTTAAAGTGAGGGATGTACTGCAATTTCGGTGTATAGCCTTGTACTATCTTTATAGGTTAAAAAGGGAATAGTATCCATTTTTCCGCTTCGCATATAGTGGAGTTATGAAAGAGAAGCGAAAATATAATGCCCTAATACCCTAACACGTAACAGAAAGGGCGCTACCTTAATCTGCGGGATAACCACCAAATAAGGAAATAAACGAAGTATAAAGTTTAGATGGATTATTAGTATCTTTGTCGCAAACTAAATATCATAAATTATGAGGTACATATACCATATTCGAATCCTAATAATTCTATTTTTATTAGTGGGGACGCTAATCAGCTGTGTTACTTTGCTCCCCCCAAATGTTGCCATTAAAAAAGATATAAGTAAATACACTCGTGTCTATATACCTGAAACTCAAGCTATACAAAGCTCTACTAGTTTTCTAATTTCAGGAGTGGTAATACCTTATTCTCAAACAACTAATCCTAGGGATTTAATAGCTGGATTCCTATCAAAGAGAGGATATATTGTGTTGCACCAATTAGATGAGCGATTCAGACAAGAAACGATCATTGTGAATTATGGAGAAAGTGGAAAAAGAACTGTGGGATTAGGATATACTATAGAAGTAACGCTACAATTTGTTTCAGCAGAAACGGGTGAGTTATTATGCACAACAACAGCAGAAGGCTGTGGAGATACTGAAGCCGGAGATATAAAGCAGGCAGTTACTCGAGCATTGAAAGCATTGCTCAAATGAGCTATCAAGACTCTAATAAAGAAAGCTGATGTTTACACCAAAGCTCAGCTTTCTTTATTTTCTACTATTTCTCCCAATAAATGAAAAACATTTGTCTTATCCTCTTTCTTTGACAAAGCAAAACGATAAGTCTGCTTACCATTCTTGGAGCATTCAGCGCATGGTTATAACGGACAATCTAAATAAGTGACAATAGAAGCTACTTTCTTAAAATTTTATTTATACCTTTGCCTTATTCGCTATGCTTGGATTTATTTACTCATATATGGCGCTAAATTTCTATAATGGGCGCAAGAGGAGAGGTTCTGAGCCAGCTGTGAATACTTCTCCTTGACACAGCACGGAGAGGTATTGATGTGGGAGTGCGAACTTGATGTCTGCGCAATGTGCAATTGTCTTTGACTGAGACATCAATAAGCATTGAAACCATTCCTTAGATGGAATGTTTCAGGCACTCCCATAGCTATTATTTGTAACAAACACACACGATCATGGGATAAGGGACCTTTGTTTCGCTTATCTCTGCACAAGAACGAAGGCGAAAAGCAACGCTTCAGGTGGCTTTTCTATGAGAGAAAATTAGTTATTGTTCCGCTAAACGAAAATGATATGAGCAAAAAGTTACACAGAGCGCTTCGCAACTCAAGTGTGAAGCAAAGGTATTCGGCAAAGCTTCCTTTATTGACCACGGCCCTTGCTTTGGTGTTGAGTGCCAACACTGCGGTGTATGCGCAGAACGACGCTTCATCGCAAACGAAGGCACAGGTAATTAAAGAGGGCAATAGACACTACATATCGGGAGTGATTGTAGACGAGAACAACCAGCCTGTGCCCGGAGCAGTGCTTTCGATCAAAGAGAGCAACAGAAAAGGGCGCACAAACATCGATGGCTCGTTCAATTTATGGCTCAACGAAGATGAAAAGACGCTGATAGTGTCTTTTATCGGCATGCAGACGCAAGAAATCAATACGCTGAATACGAGTGAAGTAAAGGTAACGTTGCTCCCAATCGACAACACGTTTAACGAAGTAGTCGTTACGGGCTATCAAACCATATCAAAGAGCCGTGCAACGGGGGCTTATGGTGTGATTAAGCCAGAGGACTTGAAGGGAAAGCTACAAACGGACATCATCTCCCGCCTCGAAGGCCAAACGGCAGGCTTGGTACAGCAAAATGGACAATACTTCATCCGTGGTATCGCCACCCTTCGTGGCGGTGCAAATGGTTACAAACCGCTCATCGTGGTGGATGGCTTGCCTTTTGAAGGAGAGTTGGAAAGCATCAATCCATCGACCATCAAGAATGTGACCATCTTGAAGGATGCTGCCGCGGCTTCTATTTATGGTGCGCGGGCAGCCAATGGCGTCATTGTGGTTTCTACGATAGACGGCAGTGAGAGTGAGAAGGCCACGGTGCGATATGATGGTAGCGTGAAGTTCACGCCCAAACCCAATATGGAGAGCTTAGACCGCCTTTCAAGTGCAGAATTGGTCGATTTGCAAGCCTATGGTTTCCAATTCCACACGGGAAGCTATAGCCGCCAAAACCCACGCGTCTACCTCAATCCCGTATTGGAACAACTCTACCGCCACAGAGCCAACCTCATTTCCACCGAAGAGTTGAACCGTAGCTTAGATTATTATCGCAGTTTAGACAATCGCAGTCAGCTGGAGGACTTCTACTCCCGCACAGGAGTTTTGCACCAGCACAATGTGAGCATCTCAGGAGGCAATAGCCGTAACCGTTACGCGCTGACATTGAACTATATGGGCAACACCCCAACGGCTCGCTATCAGTCCGACAGACGCTACGGTTTCACTTTGCGCGACAATGTCAATTTCTTCAAGTGGCTGACAGCCGATTTGGGCGTGGCCACGAGTTTCACACGCAGTAAGGGCGATAGCGGGATGGGTTCTTATCTCGGTTTTTACAAGAGCTACCCCTCCTATTATCTGTTGAAA
>JALFTM010000104.1 GCA_022788345.1 Bacteroidales bacterium | reverse complement strand
TGCCGATATAAGCAACATCTTTCGATCGGTCAAACGTCTGACCTGATACATTGGTAGGGTTATCCCATTTACAATTGCAAAAGCCCACGAACCTCTTAGGATGATGCACCCAGTCGGGTTCCCAATCAGCAGGGTTGTCAGAAGCGGTGAGCCACACGAAATCGAGGACAAAATTAGATGGATAAGTCAGGCACATCATTGTTGCATTATCAGGTATTGGATATACAAGATAGCACCCATCCCACGTATCCTCAAAGGCATCGACAATAGCGTGGCCAACCTTACGGCCATTGGCGTCCAAAAACACATGCCCGTACCCTCCTTTTGTCAATTGAGAAAAAGGAAAGCGAGCATAACGATAGCCCGACACATCTACATTGATGGTCATATATCCACTATCTTGCACCTTATGCGCATCCAAGGCCACAATATCGTAATTGCTAACGCTCGAATAGGCATAGCCGGCTGTTTTGCTGGCCAAAAGTGTTGCACCATCCAATTTCTTGCCTCGTGGATTGGAGGGCTTCTTGCCAAAAGCAAAGGCAGCATAATGCTCTTTGTTGATAATGTCGTTCACCCCCTTGTACCAGTATTCAGGTTCAAGGTTCATCGCCCAGCCTTTGTCGCCTGTGTAATCAATAGTCTCACCAGCGAGAGATAGAGCAGGGTTGTCTTGGTTGAGCCGAGCGTAACGCTTAACTCCATCGCTCCCTTTGTGCAAGATAACACGCTCTCGTGCTTCGAGTATCTTGCTGACGTGGCCCGATGGTGCATAGGCCTTGCCGAATTGATACCCTGTGCGGTTGTCAAGATTGGAGGCGAAAGTCCCATTTGGCACGCTGTCGTGATACTTGATGAGGGTGTATTCGGGCTGCTCAATCCTCAACATTGGGAATTTCGCTCTGAGCATCGCAAGCGCATCATCGGAAATAAATCGAGAAAGATAATAAACTTTCTGCCCGTTCTCCGTCTTATCTATCGCCCCAAGCAACTGCTCCACCGCCTCACGTTCCTCATTAGTAGAAGTACGCACAAAGCTATCCAGTCGGATAATATCTGAATTGAGTTGCGAGATAGCCACTGCGTTATCACGCGCCTTTCCCTCCAGTTTTTCCATTTGGCGAGACATCACCTCCTCAGAGGCTTGAATGAGGTCGCGCACCTGCTTGTCAAAGTTGGCAAAGTCCTTACGAACATCAGCCTTCAAAGCCGTGAGCATTTGAGGCGTGAACACGCCCGCCTGCCCTGCCGATAGCAAAGGAATGGCAAGGGCAGTAGTAGCCTCTTGCCCCGCTTCTGTGAGCGTTTTTATAACCAAATCCACACCAGTAGCAGAGGGAACAAACGAAAATCCCGCCACCGTGGGCAATTGGTTCACATACTTGCAAAGTTCAGCAATAGCAGTGCCGACACGCACAGCCGTGTTCTCTCTCTCGGCTGTTGCGCTCTGCACCTTAATTGCCAGCTGAGTAATATCATTTAGTGGGAGCATACTTTTATATTATAGGATTTGAAGTAAAGGAATTTCCGCCGTCACGGTCGCAAAGCGTGCCGAGCGGTCGGAGAGATTGTCGGAGCGGGTGTCGCTCACAAGGCAAAGCGGGAGAGGCGCACCCTTGAAACCAAGCAGCCACTGCCTGCCCGCTGTGTCCGTCAAGCGAAAAACGCAACGCTGCAAGGGCAAAAGGCTGTAGCAGTCTTTGAGAGTGAACGAGAGCTTCACACTATGCTTGCGATAACCACGCTCAAACTCTTGCACTTGTTCCAAAGCAACGAGCCCGACCGTGGGTATCGTTTGCCACGTTGTCGCACTCTCCAAACTGCATTTCTGCGCAAAGGTGTCCACCCACAACGGGCGCACTGCGCCAACACTCGCCCACTCTATTTTGTTCAAATGGTTCATTGTTCGTCTTCTATGGGTTGAACTTCAACGGCATACTTCTTGAGCATCGTGGCGATCTTAGTGTCCAAGTTCGGGATGCGCTTCATGCCGATAACTTCGGGATTGTCGGTAATCTCAAACGTTTGCGGAACAATCTGCGAATAGTCGGCACGGTGCATTTCTTCCTTGTCCAGCCCTAAGCCCTTGACCATAGCCGAAAGCACTTTTGCATAGGCAGAGGCGTCCTCCTTGGCGCGTGCCATCTCGATAGCTTCGTCACAGCAGGCAATGAACTTCCAGCGCAAATAGTCTTTCGTCACTTGGTTCACATTCCCGATACAGAGCTTCACGAGGCGCACATCGTCGTAAGCCTGCGTAGTGCTTAGCTTGTGCCTTTCGCGTAGCACGCCAACGATGGCTCTGTCGGGGTGTGTGGGGTGTTCCAACCAAAAGAGATACATTTCCCTCAAACGCACGATGCGTTTGCGCTGTGGTTCTGTCAGCCCTGCGCTTAGCATTTCTTCTTCTGAGGCGAAGAGGAAATCCTGTGTTCGTTTGATGAGAAGTGGATCAATCATTAGGGCGTGGCGTTAAAGTTCAAACCGAGACTTTGGAGTTCGTCCTTTATCTCGTCAGTAAAGACTTGCGAGAGGGCTGTGAGCGTATCGATGCGCTCTTGCATCTTTGCCAGTAAGGCGGTGCGGGCTTCTCCTTCTGCCTTTGCGAGCTTTGCCTTGTTGGTGGAGATGTACTTACGTGCTGCGCCAACGGCTTTCGTTTGCTCTTCTGTGAGCTGTGCCGTTTGTGGTTTGCCGTAGTTGTCGTACTCCTCCCAGCCACGGCGGTAAGAATCGTGCAGGTCTTTGAGTGCTTTGCAGTATTCGTAGCGGTCGCAGGGCGGTGCGTCCTCCATGGTGGAGAGGGTGGCGTGCGCTTGCTTCATCTTGAAGTAAAGCTCTCCGCCTCTTTCGTAGAGTGCCTGAATTTCTGCGGGCAGGGTGTCGTGATCGGGGCGTTTGCCTCGGCGGGTGGCTTGTGGCGTGTCCGCATCTGTGGGCAATACTGCTTCGTCCGCCTCGGGGGCTTCCTGCTCTTCGGGGGCATCGGCATGGAGCGTTTGCGCCACGGCACTAACGACTTCTGCGTCCATACGTGCCACGGCATCGATGGTCATTCCTTCAAGGCGAATGCCGAGATGCTTTCGCAGCTGGTATTCGAGCAACGCCATGTCCTCCCGCTTAAGAATCCGCTGATGCATAAACATGTTTTTGTTCAACCGCAAGAGGAGCATCGCCCCTTCCTGTAGGCTGCGTTCTTCAGCGGGCGTGTCGAGCCATTGCTGTATGCTTTGGGTGAATTCGTTGTCTATCATAATCAAAGGGAAAAGGAAAAGCAGTGCCCTGCGATGGGCAAGACACTGCTGTTAAACACTACGAAATGGGCAAACCTGTTGCGCCACTGATTTTGCCGTCCTCCGTCTCAATCTCTCCAGCATAGAAAGGAGCGGGGCAAACGTCCGTCACTTCGATTTCGAGCGTCATACCGCTCTCGCCCGTTGTGCCTTCGCCCGAACTGATGGTTGGCTTCACGTCCGTCTCGTATGCGCTGTTACCAACCACACGGAACTTGCCGTTGCGTTGCTGTACGAGGAAGACAACGAAGTCGGTATTCAGCAAGCGAGCAAGTGCCGTGGCGGCTTCGTCAATGCTTGGGGCTGAAACGGAGAGCTTGTTCAGGAAAGTGCGAGAGGGGTGTTCGCCTTGGCTCTCGCACGTGATGTTGCCTTTGTTCAGCACCATGTCAATAGCCAGCCATTTCTTGTCCGATGCCAAAGTAAAGTTACCCTTGTACGAGGCAATCTCCGCCATCTCGGAAGTGGCAAACTCGGGGAGTTCAGGCCATGCCACAATGTCGCGCTTTGCAATCACGTACACACGTTGGCGAAGTCCGGGCGTAATTGTTTTGCCGGGGCAAAACTTCAAAGAGCTATACAAAGCCTTTGAGCTACATTCATTAGCCATAATATTTATAGGTTTTAAGGGTAGGCAAAACGACCTACGGCAAGGGGGCAAAATTATCATATACAATAATTTGAATTATCATATACAATAATTGAAATTATCATATACAATAATTTTACCCCCTTTGGACAGGCGTTCCGCCCACGTGGTTTATACTGTCAATTCTGCCACGCAGAGCATCTCCTTCGAAATGCTACGGAACTGCACACCAAAGAACATCGTGGCAACGAAAGTGACAAGGAATGGGTGGTACTTCTCCACTGCGATTTTCTCGTCTGCCATGCCGTCGCCATAGCCAAACACAAAGTTGCTTTGCGGTGCAAGGTGCAAGAACTTCGAGCCCTTCTTTGCCGTCAAAGGCACAAGCTCGCAAAGGCCGTCGCTATTCTCAAGGTACACCGTGGAGTATTCCTTGTTGTACGACACAGGGCCGAGGTTGTCCAAACGTGCCTTGCGGTAGAGGTTATAGACATTGCGGGGAACAAAGAGCTTTGTCTTCACGCCCTGCAACACATCGTCCGCCTCTTCGTAGAACTTGTTAAGCTCGTCGAAAGCGTTTTGCGCTGTCAAGGCTGGCAGTTTCTTGTAGTTGCCCTTGCCTGTGGCGATAGCACCTGCGGTGATTTCCTTTTCCGTGATGGTGTCGAAACCATCGAAGAGTTCGGCAGTCTTCGTGCCGCTCTCGTTGCGCTTGCCCGAGAAAATCGCCATATTGAGCTTACCGCCCAATTTAGCCGCAAAGAAATTGAGCGTATAGCGCACAATGTTTGCCTGCGTGAGCGTTTCGCCTTGCGCTGCAAGCTGTCCGTACACAGTCTTAGCCACTTCGTTAGGGTCGAACTCCTCCAGCGAAGAGCCGAGGAACGTTTCCAACACACGAGAGTCGATCGTCACATTGTCCGACCCCTTACGGTTAGCATCGTAAGGACCCAGTTCAATATTGCCGTCAAACTCCGAAACCACAAAACGACCAGCAACGCCAGCCATTGGGCTCATGTGTTGCAAAGTAGCCTTTGCGCTGATAACGGGCATCGAAAGAATCTCTTTCGAGTAGTTGGTGGCAGACTTCTTAAGGTCTTCCAACGTAATAACATACTTTCCCATTGTAGTAGAATATTTACGGGTTAATACTTCTTAGAGCAAGCCTGCGAGCTTCTCATAGTTCGCTTTGGCAGAGGCATAGCCGATCACCTCCTCTTCGCCCTCATTGCGCACCTCGGGCGTGTCGTCGCCATCGCCTTTGGCAATAGCATCGATGCGCGCCTGCAGTTCGCCCTTTTCCGTTTCGAGAGCCTCAATCTTGCTCTTATTGTCACTCTCTGAGGCGGTGGCTTCCGTCAGTCGTGCCTCAATCGCTTTCATTTGTTCCTCCGTCAGGGTGAACTTGCCCCCAGAGGCTTCAACGCCCTCCACAGAAAGCAAGGCGTTAATGGCAGTAAAAGTTTTGTTCATGGTAATAATATTTGAATTGTCGTTCTTCTCTGTCGAATTCTGTGCAGGCGCAGGCGCACTCTCTGCACGGAACAGATTGCGGAGTTCGGCAAACTGGCGTTTCACCTCCTCCAAAAGGCTTTGCCTCTTCTCCTCCGCCACAGTCTGCGGAAGTGGATAGCCACAAGCCACGATGCGCGCCTTTGCGCCCTCGTTCATCATCTCGGGGGCTTCCTCTTCGAGAATGTCGTCGATAAGTCCCAACTCAAGAGCTTGTTCTGCCGTCAGCCAGCGGGCTTCCGTCATCACATTCTTCATCTCCGAAATGGTGCGTTTGGCGCGCTGAGCATAGAGAGACGCCACCACGTGGTCGATGGTTTCCAAATTGTCCTGCGCCTTCTGCAGGCGTTGAATAGCCTGCGCAATGTCCTCCGCATTCATCTGCCCCCACTCGTCCTGCCACTGCGAGCAATGATGCACCAGCATCAAGGAATAACGCCCCATGACAATGCGCTTCGCACCCATCGCAAGAATAGTGGCAGAGCTGGCGGTCATGCCGTGAATGTATGCCGTTACGTTGCCGTGGTCGGCAAACTGTTGCCGAATGTCCAAGCCATCAGAAACAGAACCGCCCAAAGAGTTGATATAAACAGCACACTCCTCCTCACTGTTCAGCTTCTCCAGCTCACTGCGCACATAGTGCGCAGAAATAGGCCAGCCGATATAATCATTTATATAAAGGTCGTATTTCATCACATATATACTTTTAAGTCGTCAATTTCAAACAAAGCCACCGTCTTGAACTCTCGCACCAGCGCACTTTGTGGCAAACGAATGCGAATAGTTCCCCGCACAACGTAACCACCCAAAAAGCGAGCATCGTTGTACGTAATAAGCTCGCCCGTGGAGAGCTTCCAAACACGCAACTTGTGCGGTTGCCCATCTTTCAAAAGGCGCACAGCGTCCGTAATGTGCAAGGCTTTAAGTTTCGAGGCTTTCATTCAAAAGAGGTATCAAAGGTAGTATCAAACAATCGGGCGGGCTTGTTCACACGCACCTGCGAGCCGTTCGCAAACTGGTAAGAGATAGAGGCGTCCTCTCTGGCATAGATGGAAGATGTAGGCTTGTGAGAGGCTTCCGTAATGACAACGGCTTCGCCATCTACATACACATAGCGAGAGCGCAAAAGGTCTTCAAGCAAAGACTTCTCCCCCACCTCAAGCAAACCAGTGTTCACTTCCAACTCAGGCGAGGCTTCCACGTTGTAAGTGCGCAAACCATCATCGAACAAAGCCACCGAGCGCGTATACTTGTGTTCCTCCGTCATCAGCCCGAAAGCGTGGAACTTATCCACTTGCCCAAACGAATTGACAAAAGCAAAAGTCGTGGCTTCTCCATCAAGGCGAGGCACTACACAATAGACTTGCGACCGCTTCCCAAAACGCACCTCATACTGCACCAAGCGCGCCAAAGGGTGAGGAGCTGAGAAAGTGCGGGGGTCGAGGTCGAAGTTCCAAAAGGTGCGCCCCTCAATAAACTTGTTAGGGATAATCGCCACCGTCTCCGTCTCGTAACGCCCCGAATATTCCCAAAGCGTCGATACTATCAAGTCGTGCGTTTCGTCCTCATGGCAGTAAACGCTGATACGTTCCGTTTCCCCTTCAGGCGTCCGCTTATGCCCCGAAAGCAAAGAAAGGAAATTGCGAGCGGTAAACTCCACAACGCTTTCACCAAGGCGCACAGTCGTCGGCACAACCAAAGCACGATGAACAACGCCGTCCGTCCTCACTTCCACAGGCATCCAAGCATCAAAGCCATCATCTAAGCCCAGCGCATTCTCCACATAAGGCAAAAGCACTGAAGACAATTGGTGCAAGCTCACTCGCCTCTCGTTGGGCGGAAAAAAGACAGTAGAGGACAGCACCACGGTGCGCTCAATAACTATTTCCAACAAGAAAGAGCTTTCTGTCGTCACTTGTTCCCATTCCAGCGTATCAACGTCCTGCAAGGAAACGATATTCTCAAAAGGCGTTAGAAGTCTCGGCATAAATTCTATTTTTTCAGTCGTCGGAGAAGAAACAGAACGAGCAGCGCACCAAGGAAAACGCCCCAGCCCAAAAAGGCTACGAGATTCGAGCGAGTAGGACTGCGAGAGCGTTCCACCTCCTGCGAAACTTCCGTTTTCTTATGGATATAAATAGTATCCACACGCAACTGATAAATGCGTACCGTATCAGTGTGCCGTTCTGTCGCTCTCTGCAACCAGCGCAAGGCGTAGCGTGTTCGGTAAACGGTATCGCCTTTAACAAAGTTGGCTTCCTCCACAAATTCCCCATCCTGCACAGCAACCACTTCGAGCGAGCGCACGGAATGGCTTTGCGAGTCCAAAGCAAGCGTCTGCATCTGTCGGTCTTCGGCAAAGGTCGTTTCCTGTACACGCTCAAGGTGAGAGCGACAAGCAGAAAGCAGACAAACCAATAAGAGAGCGAGTAAGTTAAAGATTTTCATAGCGGTAAGAGGTTTAGGGCTTTGCTTCTGTGTTGTTCTTCCTAAAGAAGTCTTTGATTTTGGCATTCACATAAATGGAAATACCAAGCATCGAGCCTGCATAAATAAGGCACTGACTAAAGTACCAAAGCACACTGTCTGAAATGTCGCCAGGTGTCGGTGTGAAGTAATCAATCCAAGCAAGGGCGTTTCCTGCGATAAGCATGCCCACTGCCGTCCAACCTCTGAAACCCGCTTTTGCCTCAAAAGGCACTTTCTGAGTTTCGTTGTTCATGGTAGTAAGAATTTTCTACTGCAAAGTTAATACGCACGAGAGGCGATAAAAAAACACATAAAAATCCCCCTGCAATCTCAACGGAATGCAGGGGGGAAAAGGCTATTGTCTAACAATTAAATAGGATGGTGTATTAAATATTGCGATAATAAACCTATAGCCTTTCTTATATTTTGGCGGCGGCATCTCTGAGGCGGTCTGCCATATCGCACAATGCGCCTCGGAGCTTTTCGGCTTCTTCGTCCGTGAAACCACCAACACCGCCGTTGCCGTCTATACACTTCAGTTTATTGTATATCCAAGAGGGGGAACGGTCGAAATATTTTCTAGCGATTGGAGCCCATTCCAAATCATAGACAAGTTCTCCAAGGGCGGGCTTCAAATCTCGCACAGCAGGGCGAGAACTTTTGCGAGGGACTTTTTCTTGTTTCATCTTCTTTTTAATTTAAGCCCCCCGCCTCGCTACTTGAAGCGAGGGGCTTTGATTTACTTTTTGAGTTCGTTAGGCTTCCAAGAGGGGCGAAGCATCTCGTTGAGCAGTGGTCTTATGTCGAGGAGCAGATGCTTGTTGTTTGGATAACCACTTCGATATAATCGAATGAAATTAATTAAATCCTTTTCTTCTTGATACAAATCAACTGTTACCATTCTTTTCTTGTTTTAATCGTTAAACATTTTGTTTATTATCGCAATACAAAGATACTACATTATATCGTAGTAACCAAATAAAAAGGAAATTATTTCACTCGGAAAACTTATTTTTTCTTCTCCCTACAAAAAACGCCCCTTGCAACGCTATGCAAGAGGCGCAGGGATAAAAAAAAATTAGTCTTTGAGCAGTTCGGCAACTCTGTCGTGTATGTCTTCTTCCTAGAAGCCAAGAGTGCCGTGTTCTTTGCCATAGTTGGCAACGCTAAGGATAAGATAATACAACGCTTTGAGTTCAAAAATTCCCATCACTTCTTTCTTCTCGCGGAGGAAAGAGAGAATATCGTCTGCCGTTAGCACTTTCTTTGTTCCCAAGGCGGGGTATATTTGTTCTTTCCAAAGCGCAGCCCAGTACGTGCGAGTGTAGGGTCTAACACGGCGGGAGCGCATCCAGCGGATAAAGTTGTCACTCAAATGAACGAATATGTATTCTTGTTCGTAAAGCATAGCGGTAAATGTTTAGGGGGTTATATAAGGTAACTTACACCCGCTTCCAGTTCTTCTTTAGTAAAAATTTTCCTCATGCGAATAATCGCTTTATTAAGACTGTCACGCAGGTCTACTGCTTGCTGGTAGTCTATTTCTATATTTATATTTTCCTCTATACTACGGTCTAAAGGTGAAACCTGTGCTGAGAGGAAGAAGTCTACAACATCGTACTTGTTGATACGCACAGAAACAGAAATCCCGCGTTCTTCAGGACAAGAAAGTATGTATTCCCGAACGTTACTTTCGGCCATACCTCAATTCTTTCCATCGTTAAACAATCGGCGTCCTTCGGTCATGGCATAGACGGTGAGGAAAGCCACTAAAACACACGCAACGGCTTTGGACACTGGAACGATCAGCAATACCCAAAATGCCACGCAAGCGAGGAGCGAAAACAGCGTTTCGCCATAGCTCGTGCGGAAGCCATTGACATCGGAGACGAACGCGAAGTCGCGGTCTAGCCAGTTGCACACTCGGTTCAAACTCTGAGCCACAACACCACAAAGGGCGGAAAGATTAAATGCGGTTTGCATAACAGTTATTATAACTACATTAGACATAAGGGCATGAGAAAGCCCCGCTACCTGCTGTAGTAAACCAAACTGAGACGGTCTCGGACGGGATTTCTCGTCGTCCACAGGGCGGGGCTAAGACTTTCAGGAGCTAAGGAGGGCGAGAGCCGAGGGCGGAAAGGAAACCAATTCCAAGGAACTAATAAGTAGGGTTTAACAATAAAGAAGAAAAACCTCTGCTTTCTGTCCTCCTTGCGTTCTGTACGCTTAAATTCATCAGAAAAAAATGAAACCGCCTAGCGGAGATGCGAGACGGTCGGCACCGTCTCAGTTTCGAATTTACTACACTGCAAAAGTAAGGAGCATTTTTGGAACTGCCAAGGCTTGGAGGCATTTTTTTTCGCTCGTGCCGAAAAAATCGTTTCGACCAGCACAAAAAAAACGGGCGCAGCGTGCATCTCTGCAGGCTTTGCCCTCGTGAATCAAAAGTTTATGAGAACTAGTAGAAACAAGAAATACTGAGTGGTAATCGCCTGCAAAGTAACGATTTTCTCCCCAACACGGAAAAACACGCACACCATTCCGCAGGGGGTGAAAATTATCAGGGTGATAATTCAAATTATTGTATATGATAATTTGAACTATTAGGGTGATAATTTCAACGAGTGGCGGTGATAATTTTCACGAGTGGCGGAGGAGTTTTCCACGATTGGCGGGGGAAAACTTTAGTTTCCACTGAAAACTATATAATTTGCACTGATAACTATATAATTTGCACTGAAAACTAGAGTTTTTCTGCGCCACTCGTGGAAAATCCCTGCGCCACTGGTCGAATTTTTCGCCTATAATCGTCAAATATTCCAGCTTTCCGAGAGAATATTTGCCTAAACGGCTGAATTTCACGCCTACGCTCTGGCGAAAAACCAGAATTCTTGCGGTGAATGTGCGAAACGACCCCCCTGCGCCCTGCCGATTACCGCCCCGCGCCTTTACAGCTCGTAGCGGAATATGCCGTGCGCAAAGCGTAGAGCAAAAGAGGCGTAAGGCTTTGAGCATTAGGGAATGGAGGGCGGAAGATGGAAGTGAGAGGCGAGGTAAACGGCGGAGGTAATTGACGGCGCGGGCGGTAATTGGTGGGAGAGATGAGAGAAGCCCACACCACGGGGGCGCAGGCTTCTGGGTTGCGGAATGAATGATCGGAGTGTTTAGAATGGGAGTTCGTCGTCCGACACTTCCAAGGCGGGGGCGTTGGCGTTCTCCAGCGAGGCGGTCGATTGTGGTTGCGACTTGAAGGGTTTGAAGTCGCCAAAGTAAACAGGCGCTTCGGTTTCCTTTGGGTGTGCCTCTCGGAACTGTGAGGAGTAGGACAGTCGGGCGTAGTGCGTATGCCCTCTCTCTGAGGGTTCACGGCGTTCTGCCACAGAGCAAGAGAGGTATGCGCCACGGTGCTTGCCGTCGTCGCCTTGGGTGAGGTAGATGTCGTTGTCTTCACAGGGAATAACGATGCAGACCTTTGTGGCGGTCTTGCCTTTGAGAGATACCACGGCTGCGTTGTTGAGCCGTAAGAGATTGAGATTACCGAGATAGTCCATAATGTGAATAGGTTGATTATTAGGGGTTATACATTAGTTTGTAGAAGTAATCGTTCGGGCTTGACGGGAATGAGCAAGCCACAAGCGAGGGCGATAAAGATACATTTGCCGTCTTTCCATTCGTCGTGCCGTTTGCCTATGGCTTTGATTTCTTTATTACGCAACCAAACGTCGTCCGTCACTTTGTAGGTGACAATGTCGCCCACCGCAAAGTCGATGGCAGGGGCTGAGACAATGGCAGAAAGACGCTGCACAAAGTCGCCAGAGGCAAAGCCGTTTTGCAGTTCCTTGGAATTGTCGAGAAGCATAGGGAGAATATTGTGGCGGTTTATACTGGTGCGCAGGTGGCAATGATGATACCGAGATGGGTTTGCGGAAAGCGTTCGCAACCGATGTAGAGCGTGTCGAAAGCATCTGAGCCGTCTGTGCGGGATTCGAGGCGGTCTTCTTCTGTCTCTGCGAGCTTCTCGCCCCGCTTGTCTTTCTTACCATTATAAACGCCTGCTTGGGTGATGGAAATAAGAAGGGCTTCGTTCGCCTCTTCGTTGAAGTAGGGCGTGAGGGTGTTTGCGCCTGCAAAGCCTCTATTTATAAGTAAATGCTTATCCACGTGGCGCATCGGTTGTCCAATATAAACGGGGAGTACATTCCAGCCGTGACGCTCAAAGCATTTTGTGACGACAAAAGCAAAATCTTCATTATTGACGGCATAGTTCGAGCCAAGGGCAGTGGCGTCGTAATAGAACACTACTTGCTTGGTTGGGTGCGGGGCGTAGTAAGTGCAGAAGTCGGAAACAAGCTCAGGGAGTTTGCGCTCATACTTCACAAAGAAAGAGCGTAAAACCAAAAGCCGTCCCTCCTCTCGCACAATCTGCCCGACAACCATCCAGTTGATATTGGCGTTAAAGTCGAAAGCTACGCACAACGGCTCGAAGGGCAACACATCGGCATCGAGGCGGGAGGAGATTTCGACCGACCCGACACGCTCAAAGCCGAGAGTGCTAATGTAGTCGGACGTGCCTGGGGTGTAGCGGTGCGACATCTTCATCGAAGAGTAAAAGCCATCGCGCAACATCTCTACAGGTAGGCACAGAATGGAGGTGCGGAACACGAGATAAGGCAAATCGCGCCGTTGCTGTTTGATATACTCTTCGCCCAGTATCTCCATATTCGTAAGCGATGAATACTTCTGAAAGTAAAGGGCGTTGCGCTGTAGCTCTTGCAACACGGCTGTGAGTTCCCGCACCTTGCGCTTGGTGTAGGTGGTTTCGTCTGCTTGACGGAAATATGCCAGCTCCGTCTGCACGCCTCGAATAGTTTCGATAAGCGCAGGATCACAGTCCTTTTCATAATTGAGAAACCAAGAACCCGCTTTCGTAATAGGCATATCGGAAGTTATTAACATACCATGGTGGAAAGGCAAATGCCCGAACTCTGCGACTTGTCCACGGTTGGCGGGAAAAGTCTCGTCCTTGAGCTGCTCAAAGTCCACAAACTTTGCCTCGTCAATAAGCAAATAATCGAACGATTTAGAGTTGGAAGTGCCTTTGCGCTCCTGCGAAACGATTTGTACCACTGCCCCCGTATAAAAGGCAATAAAGTCGCTCCAGTCGGCAGGCTCGTAAATCGGTTTAGGAAAGTTCAAATGCTTAGGAGGCTTTATCCCTATTGTCCAATGCAAACCCTGCTTATAGCCCCACTTCTCCAAATGTACGAGCATAGAGGGTAGCGTATTGGTAAAAGCCCTCGTCCGACTTGGCGCAACAAAAGCGGAAGTACTGCGGGGCATAGCCTGCGCCACCTGCAACAACTTGCCAGCATGAAGCACGCCCTTACCAGTACCACGACCAGCAACGATAACGTTATCCTTTGCACCGAGAGACATTACATCTCGTTGCATCTTATTTAGATAGACCTTATTTGCCATATCCTATTAGTCAGTTAAATAGACCACTTTTTTATACTAATTATTCAGCCGTGTGCTTTTTCGTACACCGTTGCGCCTGCCAAGTACAACGCCTTGCGTCTCGAAACGCTTACGAATGCGGTAAAAGCGTTGCACCACAGCCTCGTGATGCTCTGCAGTAATAGAAACGCTCTCGCACCATCGGCGCACAGCCTCCTGCAAACCTGCTGTGCCTATGTGCGGGGCGCACGCTTTCCAAATAGCCAGCTCGAAGAGATCAGTGATAGCCATAGCCACCTCGTGCGCTGCATGAGCAGAGAGATAGTTATACCGCTCGGGCTTTCTGTAGGCATCATCAGGGATAACAATAGCCACTTCACCCTCTTTCGGGTAGAGCTGTGGCGGTATCGTTCGAGGGCGAAGAGTACACAGTTGGCGCATCATCGTGTTAAGGGGCGATTTCTTAATAAATCTTATAGGACTGCCAAATTGATTGGTAGCCCACAAAGCAATAGATTTCTCAAGCCTCACAAATGCAGTAACACCTTTCATAGTCAGTCATTTATATAGTACAAATATAGCAAAAAAAGTTGAGTTTTCCCCAGCCAAAGGAGACGAAAGTGCGCCTGCTATTAAAGTTTTTCTTTCTTCCCTGTTTTCCGCTGAACCTGTTTTTGCGGGAAAAAAAGTGTAAAGTGTAGGAATGTAGCAAAATAGGGGTTAAGCCTCTGAATTACAGAGATTACTCTTTCTCTTTACACTTCTCCAGCACCCAAAAACGGGCAAAAATAAAGTGTAGGGGCATGCCTACACTTTTTTACTGCTTACACTTTTCTATAGAGTGTAGAAAAGTGTAGCGTAAAAGTGTAGGACTTTTCAGCGCTCTAAATCCCTCATTTCTTAATAGTTATATTTTAGTTCCTACAAATCTACAGTTCTACAGGGAAAATGTATAAATATGGAATGGAGGAGGAAAGGAATGGAGGTTGGGCTTGTACCGCCCTACTCCACAGAAGAGGGGGCATTTGTAACTGTATTTAAGTAAAAATACGGACTGCGAGAATAGTTATGTTTAATCGGGTTTGGGGAGGAAAAGGATATATATAAGGTAATAGCCCCTACCATAATATAAGAAGGGGCTACGCTCTAAGATGGAGATGACTGCTGGAGAGGTACAAGCTACTCCTTGAGTTCTCGCAGGGACGGACTCAAGGAGTAGAGGTCAAGGAGTAGAGGAATCAGAAGGTAGAATTGAGTTTAGGGGGCGAGTTCGTAGAAGTAGGCAGTTTTTAGGGGGGCGATGCCTTGGGGGGTGATGGTGATTTCGAAGCGAGCGGGGAGGAAATGGCGGGTGCCGATTTGGTAGGTTTTGGAGGTGTCGAGGGGAATGGGGTCGGTGAAGGTGAAGAGGTATTCTACGCGGGTGTCGATGCGTCCTGTGAGGGTGTTTAAGCCTCGCACTATGTTGGTGGGGCTGTTGAGGGAGAAGAGGTGGGAGTAGTCGTAATGTACGCCGTTGATGGTTTCTTCTTTGCCGTCGGCATAGTCGCCGATTTGGTTTTGGGTGTTGCGGTGGAAGGTGAAACCGAGGGCGGCGGGGGGTATGATGGTTGCGCCTTGCCATTGATAGGTGAAGAGGGAGTATTGCGTGCCCATGTTTAGGGCTACTTCGAGGGTGTCCTTGGTGTTGGTTTGGTCTTTCCCGCCTGTGGTGAGGGTATTCCATATGTCGAACGTGCCGTTGTCTATTCCGCGGTTGGTGTCGGCGGTCATGAGCATTGGGGCGTCGATGGCGGGGGCTTGTGGATCGGGGCGCCATTTCCCTTCGAAACCTGGGCGAAAAATTTGTTGATATATTCTTTCTTTGGTCATAAGGGCGGGAACGATGCGCAGGGTGATGTCGATGTCTCGACTTTCTCGGCGGATGAGTGCGCCGCCTTGGTCTACTTCGAGGGGGCGCACTGTGCCGTCTTCGTTTTCGATGTAGATGTAGCGGTTTCCGTTTTGGCGGTTGATGATGATTGTGCGCCGTGCTTCGGAGGTCATGGTCTCGGGGGTATTGTCTTCGATTTCGAGGATGCCGCCTTGTTCGATGACTTTTGCCGAGTGCCAGATGTCGTCTTCGAGGTTAAAGACGTTTTCGATGCCGTTCCATTGGTAGGCGATGTTTGAGGCGGTGGGGTCTGCGCCGTTGTCGTCGGGGGAGAGTTCAGCGGTGTGTTCGTGGACGACGTGCTGGAGGTGTTGCACTTCGGAGGCGTAGAATTCGGAACGGTTCACGACTCTTGCGCCGTTTGTGTCGATGAGGACGACCACGCCACAGAAATGTTCTACTTCTCGGAGAAATTCGGTTACTTTCCAGTGTGGCAACGTCTTATTATAGTCCATCACGCCTCTGGCATTGGCTACGAAGAGGCGGGCGAGACGGTAGTCCCAGCGCAAGGCGTTGTCTTCTTTACGTAACTCCACACCGTAGGCAATTTGGATGATGCGCTCCAAGAGTACGCAGAGATATATCTGCGGAGAAAAGATGGCTTTAGGGTCGACCGCTACTCCTGTGGTGTCCATGCCTGCGATGTTCTTCCCGTTTGGTGTGGCTGTGCCTGTGGCAAAGGCATAGAGTATCGGCCAGCCTTCTTTGATAAGGGCAAATTTTCCGTCCTTGTGGTATCCTTGAATGGTTTTAGGGTTCGATATTGCCGATTCTGCCACGGAATAGATAGGGAAACAAACGCATTCGGCGTCTTTATCAGGCGTAGTGTTGCGGTGGAAGACACCTGAGGGCAAGCCTGTGCGTAAGAAAAGTTCTTCTTGCTCTGATACTTCAGACATGAGCGTTATAAGCTCTAAGGCTGTGACGCTTTCGGGGTCGTGTCCACGGCTTCGGAGATAAGTGTCGTAGGCACGCCCAAGGGGCAATTCGTCAATGTATCGTTCGTTGCCCTCTGCATCGATGGCTTCAGGCGTAAGCCCTCCCCGACCGCTACGGAGCTGTATTTTTACGTCCTCCTCGGTGACAGAAAGCACCTCTGCTACCCCTCGAAGGTCTAAACCGTCTGCTAAAAGACGGAAGGGATAGACACGAGAGAGCAAGGGCGTGAGCTGTGTGGCTGTATGGTGCATTGCCCCAAAGATGCGTTGGTTCGCCTCACAACCTTTGAGAGGAAGTGTCACTTCGAGGGTGCGGTCAAAGGCGGTGGAAAAGGCGGAATTTTCCAACGTGAGCTTAAAGGTTGAGCCTTTTGCAATAGTGCATGGCTGGTTGTTTATCGTTAGCTGAAACATTGTACTATAGCTCTTATGACATTTGCTTCACGCCTCCTGTACTATGGCGGTGCTGGAGGCGTAGAAGCGGTTGCGGGGTTATTCGTTTTTTGGAAATCGGCGGGCGATATAGCCTTCTGTGGAATCAAGCTCATACTCGCTCGCTCGCGGATGGCGACGAAAGAAGAGGGTGAATAGGCGCAGAATATATTCGAGTTGCTTGTCGGTATAGCACCAAAGATTGAGCCGTCTGTAAGGGTACATCCTTTCGAAATAATCCAGCACCTGTATACAATAGTTTTGCACATATAATGGTTGCGCCTCAAACCAAGCAAAAATTTGCTCGTTCGTGTCACGAGCCACGGCTGTAGAGATGCGTACAATCCTCTTCGTTGGGTCGGAATGGTTCGTTTGGTTCATCGTCTTTCTTTAGGTATTTCGTGGAAGTAATGTAAATGCGGTCGGCACTCTTGCCCTCAAGCATTCCCACATTCTTGCCTTTGGTGTAGCCTATGTTAATGCCTACGATATAGGGCTGTAGGTTGCAAAAGGCGTTGAGCTTGCGGGTGAATGCGTGCATACTCATGTTGCGGGCATAGCCTCCTGTATAGTTTTGGAAGTCTTCAAACACGTGCTTCTTGAAGAGATGCACGTCCAAATTCTCCGACTCCTCGCCAAAGAACGTACTCGCCCAGAGTTGGAAATCGCCCTCAATGTCTGCCAAGAGTTTGCGCTTGAAGATATTCCCCATCGGTGGCATTACCTTATGCCCCTCTGCCACGGCACGCAAATAGAACTGCAAGCATTGCATCATAAAGTTAATATCTGCGTTCCATTCCTCGTCCGTGTAGAGTTTCGTATAAAGGTCACGCCCGAAATCGTCACGCACACTGCGACTCTCCAGATAGCCGTTATCTTCCGTCCGCTCGTGGTAATAGTCGGAGAACACCAAGGGAAGCAGGCGTGCCATGGTGGAAGCGTCGAACTTCTTAGGTACGAAATTGGTTGTAAAAGCAATCTTCGGACTTTCCTCAAAGGCGAGCGTAAAAATAGCGTTGTTCTTTGGGTTTACGGTCAGCCCGCCCGTGATGATGTCGTAAAAGGAATCGAACACCACGTTCGGGTCGAGGTCGTCCACTTGGATAAAGTCCGTGTAACGGTTCACTTGCTCGTAAATGTGCGGATTCTCCAACGCCTTGCGACCGCCACGCCCCGAAATGAACACACGGCGCAGTATCTTAGAGAGCACCATGAAGAGAAACGACTTGCCCGAGCGTCCGTTGCACTCGCCGTCCTCCCCCACCTTATTGTCCATCGCAAACGGGGCCCAAGCCCTCGATGGACTTTTATAGGCGTGCAACATATAGCCCACGGCAAAGAGCTTGGAAGCCAAATTTTGCATTTGCTCCGCCACCTCACTCTCGTCCAAGCCCTCGCCATCGATGCGGAAGCGATTGTTCGCACAATACTCCTCTGCCTCGTACGCTTGCTCCTCCGAGAAGCGTGTTTCCATCTCCTTGCGCCAATGCAAGCGAGAAGTGTTGATGAGATAAGCAAAAAGATTGCTCTGCGTGTTCTTCACCTCAATGCGAAAAGCCGTCTCGCCTGTTAGCGTCGGCGACCATGACGCCTCAAACATAGGGGCAAGACGCTTGAAAGCATAAGGCAGAACGTTGTCCTCCCAAACATACGTGTCGCACTTCTTGGCGTCCAACTCCTCGATGCCATCAGCAGTAACTTCTATCGTCTTATCGCCAACAAAGAAACGTTGCGAGTGGCTCGTGAAAGTAGTAAAATCCAAATCCACCTCCTGCAAATTCTCCAAAGCAGAATCAGCAAGGCGGGGCGAATTCAGAATTTCGTTCAATATATCACGCTCCAAAAAACGCTCCTCCGCCCAGCGTCTGAGAAACTGGCGAATGTGTTTCGGCTTAATGTCGCTCACATGGTTGCCACTCACACGCACCCAACGCTGAATGCCGTCCTCGCCCTTGAGCGTATAAAACCCAGACAAAGCAAGAAAATAATGCAAGCATACCGTGTCAAGCCTGTACGTCACCTTCCCGCTCTTCTTGTTCGTCTGCGAAATCCAAAAGCGAGCAGGATATGCCAAATTAAGCAGTTGCTCAAAATCCGCCTTCCTATCTCGTAGCTCCGCCCAGTCGCGGAAGTCCTTACGAGGGTTGCCCCTGTGATCCTTATAGTCTTTCAACCATTCGGGCAACCAAATAGTATGCACATCGATATGCGCCAACGCCAAAGCCGTGCCACGGCGTCGCCCCGTGGTGTCGATGTCGGGAATGTTATACACGATTTCAACGTATTTGTAAAGCTCCCTCATCATCGCCTCCGTCCAGTCCCTCGTCTCCGAGTTCAACCAAATAGGACTATAACCCAACGAAGCCACACACAAAGCATCACGCTCGCCCGAACAAATCACACAGCAACGCAACTTCTTCTCCACATAAACCTTGTTTTCATTCTCGGGCAAAGTATAAAAACTCTTTTCTTCCGCCTCGTTGTACTTCTTATGCTTGCGCACCAACTCCACCAAGCCGTGGACATAATTCCCAGGACTACAACCCTTAGGCGTATAACTAAAACGAAACGCCTTGTCCGTATTCAACGGCTCGTATATCTTATAAAAGACACTCGCCGCCTCCGTCTTCGTAGCCTCACGCTCGCAACGGCGCATAAGAATAGGATAAGTAGGCGTACTCTTACGCAACCGCATCTGCCCCTCCTTCACCAAACCAAACGACACAGCCTCCGACCAGCCCAACTCCCGAGCCACCTCCTGCGTCACACGTGGACCCAATATGCGCAACGTATTCTCCGAAAGATTATCCCGAAACTCAAACACCGCCTCGCCATCTTTAGCACCCTCAGGCGCAGGCTCTGTCACCCACTCAGGCACATTCACCGACTTGCTCAGCTCGTTCGAGACATTAAAAATACCTGCCAACTTCAACACAGCCTCGCCAAAACGCAAACCCTCCTCCTTCATCGCCACATCAAGAGGAGACATCGCCTCCGACGACCCGCCAAAGTCCGTAACCTTCCAACACGGCGCACCGTCCGACGACCCCAACCACAGCGTAGCACTTGCCGTGCGCTCGTCTCTCAGCTTAAACTTCTTGCGCCTATTCTCCGCACACTCTCTCGCCTGAGGATAATACAAACAAATAATATCCAAGCCATCATTCGTGGCTCTATACAAATCCGCAACCTTGATCATAACTAATAAATGAAATAACGCTCAAACAAATCTCCAACACTCTCCACAAGACTATCCGTCTGCTCCTTCGACACCCGGAAAGTAATGACACTCCCAAAATTCGTCCTCGAAAAAGCATCTACAGCATACTCCTTTTCCATAGCACCAAAAAGCTCCTTCTGCTTGAGCCAATCAAAATTAGCCTCCAAACGATAACTCCCACGACCACCCGAAAGAGTTATGCCCCATCTCTCTGTAGGGTCTTTAATTGTTACAGGGTTCATCATCTCTGTAATCCGTTATACCATACGACTCAAAAACTTCCTTCACCGCCAAACTTTGGCTCTCTTTCATTTCCTGTAATCCTTTTGCATAACAGTAAAAAGGCATTCGGGAACGAATTCCTAAGGCTATCATCAATTTTTCTCTAACTTCTCGGCTCTGCCCTACGGGTATTTGCAATAACCCTTTGTTAAAGCCCCTAAATTTTCTCTTCTCCGTTGTTTTCATATAAAATATATTTGTAACTTTGTGATATACAGACGTATTTGACATCAATACATTGTTTACAAAACAACATCACATTGTCTTTTGTGCAAATATAGGAATTTAATTGCATATCCAACAATACTTCATTGTATTTTTTGCATTCATGAGTAGTAAGAGCAAAAGTGGAGACCCTCGGGTAGTAGCCAAAATCAACGAACTTATTAAGGAACTAGAAAGAGTTTATCTTTATTTCGACGAAGATAAGTTTTGGGAGGTGTTAAATCTTGACCCTGCCGCCGCTTCAAGATTGAGGAATGGAAAATTTAAACTTTCCGCACATAGAATTTCGCAAATAATAGAAGCCTTTCCTCAAGTATCAAGAGAATGGCTTGAAAAAGGTGAAGGCGAAATCCTAAAAAAGAGTGTTAACCCAGTCCAAAACATAAACGGGGCGAATGCTCAAGCAACGCAAATTATAGGCGACGGGCAAACAACGAATAACTACATCCAGCCCTGCGGTGAGGAACAAACTGAAACGTCGAAGCTCATCGATGCTCACAACACCTTAATAGAGCAGATACGCCAACTCACCGCCGTAATAGCTTCACAACAAGAAACCATCAGCCGTTTGGTGGCAAATAATCAATAAAAGTATGATAATTAGTAAAGCCGTTTCTGCTTCTAATGGAGGAAGTATAGAAATGGAGGTTGCGCTTTCCGACCTCCTCCCAGTATCTAACCTGTGGTGCATCGCCGATGAGTTTGCAAAAAAGATCCAGTGGATATATGAAAAAGGCGGCGACACGTACGCCATATTTTCAGACCCTGATGCAATCCCATCATTCGAGGCTGTCCGTTTATCAAGGGATGAAAATGGCAAGACAGAACTCGAGTGTCTTATTATAGACTTGGCTGAGTACATCGCAACAAGCGTACACGAATTCAACTCAGAACGCGAAGCCATTGAACACCTTGTGGAACATTGGGACGAAGCTATTGTTTCTCGCTGGGATATTATAGAAGAACACCCATAACACGGACAAAATGCGGACAAATACCCCCTATTACCTGAAAAAAGCACATTCATAAACACATAATAATCAGGAGGTAAAAAAAACTTTGATTTTCAAAGCCCTCGAGCCTCCGCAACTTCAAGAACGTAACCTGCCACAAAACAGCAAGTTACGTTCTTTTTATGTGCGATAATCGTGTGAAACGAAATCTCATTGCTCCATCTTGAGACTGTGCAATGCGAGTCTCTATATTTATTAGCTAG
>JALFTM010000103.1 GCA_022788345.1 Bacteroidales bacterium | reverse complement strand
GCTGGTATGCTCAATGAAACGTTCCCCGTAGCAGATTATGTGCAGGAGTTGAGCACTCGTCTTTTCCGTGAATTGGACAAGAAGGAAAATGTGAGTGGCTATCGTCGCCAACTCCAGAATACGTATGTGAATGCCTTGGTGGCTGAATTGCCAAATCAGCAATCCTCTGCCGATTTCCGTGCAGCCATACTCTTCACGCTCCGCAATTTGCAGGCAAAGCTCAAGGCTAATGTTGCAGGTGATGCCACTACGCGCGCACACTACGCTTCTCTCACAGACTTAATTGCCCGTGCATTGGAAGTGAAATAAGCATAAAAATAGCAACTTTATAAAGTTCCGTTTTTCATTGGGTGCATACCGATGAAAAACGGAGCTTTATTTTGCGAAAATAATAGTATCTTTGTAGAGAAAGAAACTAAGTAGTCACAACATTACTAAACAGATGAAGAAAAAGAAAACACGCTCTGAACGCTTGCAAGAGGTGTTGGAAGGAGCAGTGTCCTTGCTGGTGCTGTTCTTGATGCTGGCCGCTTCTGTAGTCTATGGCGGAAAGCTCCTCGGACATGATTTCAATGACACTACGGCCGAAGCAACCACTACTACAGCCCCTCCTTCTGATCGCGACCTCCAAGCCTTGGGTCTTGCAGGAAGCAACTTGGACGCGATGGGAGCATCGCTTTGGCGAGTGGCTTCAGCGGAAGGCACGATGCTGGGTACGATTGTGAGCACGGCAGAAATAGGAAAAGACATTCAAGGCTACGCAGGCGCAACGCCCCTTTATGTGTACATCGACAAAGACGAGCGGGTGAAAGCCATTGTGCCGATGGCGAACAGCGAAACTCCCGACTTTTTCAATGAAGCTAAGACTTTGCTCACACAGTGGATAGGGGTAAAGGTTTCAGAAGCCAGCACTAAAAAAGTTGATGCAGTGAGTGGTGCAACTTTTTCCAGCAATGCTCTCATCGGCAATGTACATCTCGCTTTGAATACTTATGCACAAGCCGATGCAAGCAGTATTGGAGGACAGCCTGGAATAGGGTGGGTAAAGGCTTTATGTGCCATTTCCGTGATGATTTTTGGCGCATTTGTCCATTTGCAACGCAAAGGGAAAAAACATTGGCGCATTGTTGCCTTGAGCTTGAATGTACTTGTGTTAGGTTTTTGGACAGGACAATTCATTTCTCTTGGTCTGCTCCGTAGTTGGGTGGCCAATGGTTTCGATTGGCTGAATGTCTTGCCTGCCTTATTCATGCTTCTACTCACACTCGGTTTGGCATTCTTTGGGCATAAGCATCACCATTGTGTTTGGACTTGTCCCTATGGGTCGATTCAAGATTTGGCCTATCGCTTGCCTTTGCCCAAAATAAAAGTGAAGCCTTATGTTATGCAGCGTATGCGCCGTTTGCGTCAAGGTCTCTTGCTGCTCCTCCTTTTGTTGGCATGGATGGGAGTTGGCATTGAACCCATTCTGGAGTATGAACCTTTCTCTGCCTTTCTCGTGACGGTGGCTGCTCCGGGAACGCTCATATTGGCAGGTGCATTCTTAGTGGCAAGCATGTTTGTGCCTCGTTTATGGTGCACAGCCTTTTGTCCAGTTGGTGAAGTGCTTGAATTGGCCTATGATATGAAGTCCTCGAAAGTCTCCAAAGGGAACACTGCAGTTGCTTCCAAACCCTCTAAACAATAGCTCTATGAATAAGTATAAAATAGTCTGCCTCGTTTTGGCATTTGCATTGTTGGCCACTTTGGTGCGCCTGTTTATTCCTCGAACAGGAACAATCACCGATAAGCGTACAGCAGTTTTGGAAAATATCCTACAACGTAAAAGCGTCCGCGAGTACAGTGCCGAAAAGTTGCGTCGCGAGCAACTTGATAGTCTTGTGCGTATGGGAATGGCTGCCCCTTCGAGCAAAGATATGCGCCCTTGGCAGTTCTACGTGGTAGATGATCCCAAGCTTCTGCAAGCCCTTGCTAAAGCACATCCCTATGCCACCTGTGTGGCCAAAGCCCCTGCGGCTATTGTCGTCTGTGGCGACACAACGGTGACGGACGACAATGGCCGTCCCTCTCAGGCTTGGATGAACGATTGCTCCGCAGCAACACAAAACATCCTTTTGGCTGCAGAAGCCATGGGCTTAGGGGCTGTGTGGACTGCTTCTTGGCCTTACGAAAAGAGCATGGCTGGCGTGCAAGCGGCTTTGGAGATGCCCGAAGGAGTTTTGCCCTTGGCGGTGGTAGCCATAGGTTATCCAAAGGGCGATGCAAAGCCGAAAGACAACTGGGATAAGGATCTTATACATTACAACAATGTGTGGTAATTCCCACCATTCTATTTCCTTAGCGATAGTAGGATAGGGAGATGC
>JALFTM010000102.1 GCA_022788345.1 Bacteroidales bacterium | reverse complement strand
TTTGCCCTTGTTTCATCTATTTAGCGATGCAAAAGTAGTACTTATTTCCGAATTAAACAATATCTTTGCAGAGTTTTTTTTAGGTTCTACGAAAAATAGTCATTCTCGGATGAAAAAAATTATCGGTATTGGCAATGCTTTGGTGGATGCACTCGTGCAAGTGGAAAGCGAGGACATCCTCGCTGAACTGGCACTCCCCAAAGGGTCTATGCAACTACTCGACACGCCTCGCTACGAAGCCATTTCGGCACGAATGGCAGGCGTGGAACGCAAGCGTGCCACAGGCGGTTCAGTGGGCAATGCCATTCTGGCTTTGGCCAATTTGGGGGCATCGCCTGCGTTCGTCGGCAAAATCGGAACGGACGACAATGGCCGTTTCTATATGGACAATGCCAAGAAAAAAGGCATCACGCCACTTTTGGTGCAGGATGCGCACGCCACAGGTGTGGCCAATGCTTTTGTGACTCCAGATGGAGAGCGCACTTTTGGCACTTATCTTGGCGCGGCGGCCCATCTCACAGCCGATGACCTCCGCCCCGAAATGTTCGAGGGCTACAATCTGCTTTTTATCGAAGGCTATTTGGTGCAAAACCATGCCCTCATCCGTCGGGCGGCCGAACTGGCCAAAGCTGCGGGATTAGAGACGGCCATCGACTTGGCTTCCTACAATATCGTTGAGGAAGAGCGGACGTTTTTCGCAGAACTCTTACCACTGATTGACATTGTCTTTGCCAACGAAGAGGAGAGCTGTGCCTATACCGGCAAATCGCCCCATGAAGCCGTGGCCGAACTGGCCAAGATATGCCCCATTGCCGTGGTGAAAATCGGAGCAAAGGGCGTGCTTGTACAACAAGGCAATGCCTTTGTGCAAGTGCCATCTCTTCCCGTAGAAAAGGTGGTTGACACCACTGGTGCGGGCGACTTCTTTGCCGCTGGCTTTCTCTACAATTATGCCCGCGGTTGTAGCATGGAAAGTTGTGCCACCCTTGGGTCGCTCTTGGCAGGCAACGTGGTGCAACATCTCGGCACGACCCTGCCAGAAACCACTTGGGAAGCCATTCGCAACGACCTATAAAGCCTCCCACTTTCTGATGCCTTCTGCCAAGAAATCCATATCTTTGCATAAGAGAACCGCTTAAACAAACGACAGAATGAGTATCACCGCGTTCGTGCGCCCTTATTTCGCACACCGCTACCGCAAGATAGAACGTTTCTTTACCGCTGCTGAGGACACACAACGGCGCGTCCTCGCACAGCTTCTTGCCAAAGGGAAAAACACGGAATGGGGCGCGCAACATCATTTTGCGCAATGTCACTCGTACGAAGACTTTGCACGTCTCTCGCCCATCACCACTTACGAAGATCTCAAAGCTCCCATCGACCGCATGCGCCGAGGGGAGCGCAACGTGCTGTGGCCCGGCCTTGTGCGCTGGTATGCCAAGTCGTCTGGCACAACAAACGACAAAAGTAAGTTCATCCCTGTCACAGCCGACGGCCTTAAAGACACGCACTATCGCGGAGGAACAGACGCTGTGGCCATCTATCTCCACAACTATCCTCAAGCCCGCCTTTTCGACGGCCGTGCACTCATTCTTGGAGGCTCACACGCCCCCAACTACAATACGCCCCATTCACTCGTGGGCGACCTCAGTGCCATTCTCATCGAGAATATCCCCACTTTCGCATCCCTCTTCCGCACGCCTAAAAAATCCACCGCCCTCTTGGCCGACTTTGAGGAGAAACGCCAGCGCATCGCCCAAGAGGCCATTCGCCAACGGGTGACCAACATCAGTGGCGTGCCCTCGTGGATGATGAGCGTCCTCAACTGTGCCCTCGACATCACAGGAAAGGCATCCGTGGCCGAGATTTGGCCCAATTTGGAAGTTTTCTTCCATGGTGGTGTGGCTTTCACGCCCTATCGCGAGCAGTATGCCCGCTTGATGAACAACCCTGCCATGCGCTACGAGGAAACCTACAATGCCTCCGAAGGCTTCTTCGGCTTGCAAAATGACCCCACCGACCCTGCCATGCTCCTCATGCTCGACTACGGGGTCTTCTACGAATTTATCCCCTTGGAAGACATCGATAGCCCAGCACCCAATATCGTTCCGCTTTGGGGCGTGGAGACGGGGCGCAACTATGCCATGGTCATCACCACATCGGGCGGATTGTGGCGCTATATGATAGGCGACACTGTGCGCTTCACCGACACTGCACCCTACAAGTTCGTCATCTCAGGACGCACCAAGAGTTTCATCAACGCCTTTGGCGAAGAGCTCATCGTGGACAATGCCGAACAAGGATTGCAAAAAGCCTGCGCTGTCACAGGTGCAGAGGTGAGCGAATACACCGCAGCCCCTGTGTTCATGGACGAGCAAGGGCGCTGTTGCCACCAGTGGGTTATCGAGTTTGCCGTGCCACCCTCCGACCTCGCTCTCTTCCGCCACACCCTCGATCAAGCTCTGCAAACCATCAATTCGGACTACGAGGCCAAACGTTTCAAAGACCTCACATTGCAAGAGTTAGACATCGTTGTGGCGCGTCCGGGCCTCTTCACCGCTTGGCTCGCTTCCCGTGGCAAACTCGGTGGGCAACACAAAGTGCCTCGCCTGTCCAACAACCGCACCATCATCGAAGAAGTGTTGCGGCTGAACGAGGCGTGACGATGAAGGTCCATGGCTGACCTGACGCCAATCCGTCACGCTTGCCGAGAGTGCCATCGTAGTATTTTACAAATTCGATACAACAAGCAGTCAATCACACTCTCCTCTCCTATGAACTTTCCCCTCTTTCGTGGCGTGCCAGAGAAGGCTCTAACGGAGTTTCTCTACGGCATCCCCTCACAGCTTCGGGTGCTCAAACCCGGCGATGTGCTTTTCCGTCAAGGCGACCTCTGCGAAAATCTCCATATCTTGGCCCAAGGCAAGGTACGGGCACAGATGAAGTCGGAGGGCAAGGTGCTCACCATTGAAGAGTTCACGGGCCCCACGCTCTTGGCCTCTGCCATCGTGTTCACGAGCGACCCCCACTTTCCTGTCACCGCCACCGCCACGACAGAAGCTGAGGTGTTTGTGGTGAGTCGTAGTCGGTTTGTCGATTTCATGCTGGCCCATCGCAGTGTTCTCGAAGGCTTTCTTGCAGATGTGAGCGAACGCACATTGTTTCTCTCTCGGCGTTTGAAGTCCTTTGCCCTACAAAGCCTCAAATCGCGTCTCTTGGAGTATCTCTCCGTTCACGGACGCATCGACAACCAAGAGGAAGTGGCCAAAATCATGGGCGTGGCACGCCCCTCTCTTTCCCGCGCCTTGGCCGAACTTATTGCCGAAGGAAAGGTTAAGAAATAAGCAAACAATCGCCCAAAGGCAGTGGGTCGTATCACCCCATTGCCACTTCGCCATCCGGGAGGCACAAGAAGAAGCTTCTTCTTGCGCCTCCCAATTTTATCCGCCCAATAGAAAAAGGTAACACAACGGGAAGAACACTCACCTCGCCAAGCAGTCGCAACAACGAACGGCCACCATTAAGGAACAACCCTGTGTGCACTATGCTTGACACATTCCCCATCCATTTTTTCGATTATTCAAACACGATAAGCCCCCTTATATATGCGCAGATTTCCCCACTCCGCAGCACAACCCACCTTATTAATTTTCTTAAATGAAATTGAGCAATGTTTTCCTCCCCTATAATCCCTAAAAACACCTCAATTGACTATGCAACAAGAAGAAAAGACGACGCATCTATTAGTTAACATATTTTACCCCCCCCTCAATACAATCCAAAAATCGTTAATAAAAACACCGCGAACGCCTATTTCACAGAGAAATAATTTAACTTTGTGTCGAGAAAGTCGTATCTTGCGTTTTGGTTATATACCTAACATAAGAAGAACATTCTCATTTAGCCAAACGAGCAAAGATAAAATTGCTCAACTTTGCTGTGGCGAGAAAATATCTGTTGTTAAACGAACAAATACTTAGTACAGAGCTTACAGAACTGTTATAAACCCAAGCTTTGTGAAAAAAATGGACTATCCCAAACGACTTTGGGGCAATGCGTTGCGCCACAACAAAAAGATATTGGGCAGTCAATAAACATTCGGAAAGAATGTATGCTCCATAGATTGCTTCACAAAAATTATAAACAAAATATATCTCAAGTTTAATAATCAAATGAATAGTAAAATGCTACGAGGAAGATTGCTAATAATGACAATACTTCTGTTTTGTACTGCAATGAGCAGTATGAGGCTAACGGCGCAGGATTATACCCAGCCTGTTCAATTTTCCACAAACACCACTACTGGCGCACACTGGTATCGCTTAGTGATTGATCAGAAATATATGTCTGTGGATGCATCAGGAAATGTTATAGCCACAGAAACTGGAATATCCTCAGGAGACAACCAAGTGTGGTGTATTATTCGCGTAGGTAGCGTATACGCCACAGATAAAGAACAACAAGATGGAGCACAGGTAAAAATCTACCATAAAGGTACAGGCAAGTGGCTCTATCTTAAAGGTGATGGTTATCTTGCTGTGAGAGATACTTATAATGGCCAAGCAGGTGCTATTGCTGGAGATTTATTCGTTATGAGCGACTCTAACCCTGCCAACTTCGAGTTTTTCTTGTCGTATGGCTCTACTATGTATGGCCGTCGTGCAAATATTTGGAACGGAAAAGTTGGGGTGCACAATGCTTCATATACTACAGGTGGGGCAAATAGAGGCCTCGCTATTATGCAACAAGGTCTTCCTATCACAGACGCAGAAAAAGCTGAAATCATCCCTTACTTGAACTCGGCAGGAAAAGGAGGTGGCTTGAGTGAGAATCAAGTGGCTAACCTCAGAGCAGCAGTCCGAAGCACCAACAAACATATCACAACGACTCAACTCGGAAGTGGTTTGATTGTTTATACGCCATCTGGCTTGTATGAGAATATTCGCACAGAATTAAATGCGTTGAAAACAGCGACAGCTTCTCATGTTAATACCTTGACAACGGGTTACTATCGCATCAAAAATGCCAGCCGCAAGTTCTACGATTTGAATCAAGTAACATTTGAGCAGCCCAACTACTCAGGTAAAAACCCTTACATTTACTCCAGTGATGGTTCAGAAGTCGCATGGCGCACTTCTTCTACGGAACAAGACGATGAAGTATGGTACGTAGAACAAAAAGCAAATGGGAAATATTCTTTCCGCCATGTAATCTCTGGGAAATACTATGCTTCTACGGATGCAGCAATGAGTACTTCTGCTGTAGAGGGTGATCTTGTTTCAATGAATGGCGCTAATTTCCCCGGTCATTATGCCGTGAGGTTTAATAGTACTGTAGCACACGCCATGAATCACAACAATGGCACAGGAACTGGAAGTGATGTGGGTAATTACCAAATAGGTGGAGAAGACGTTCTCACTCGTTTTGCGACAGCCAATAATGAAAATTATTCTGAACCATCCGTTTGGTTGTTTGAGCCAGTGAATAATCCCCCAGGAACACCTTTGACCGATTCTGAAAAAGTTGATGTTCGCCGTTTGATTTGGGGTTCTGGAAAGCCCGGCGGTATTAAGGCTGACGACAGTAATGCCTCCACTGACGATGACATTAGTAAGTTGGTAGAGCTTTGGAACAATGGTAACCCTACAAATCCCGATTTAGTGCGTCACGAACTCAACAGATTGCTCAATCTTCCAATATCTCAACGCGTTCCTTTCGAGAATGGCTACTACCGCATCAAGAATGGCCACGATGAGTTCAACATCCGAAGCTTGACAGCCTCTCTCTACGAGGACGCCACAGACAATCAGCCTAAGTGGAAGACCGCTACAACTGGCAACGAGGCAATTTACTACCTCAAAAATATGGGTGGCAACACTTTCGAGGTGATCAACATCACTACGGGTCGCTACTACAATGGTGCTGGCATAGCATCTGTGAAAACAGGTCAAAAGGCTGTAGAAATCTCGCCCGTGAACGAAGCCAAATATGCTGGTTACTTCAAGATTGTTTCTTCCAACGATGGTTCTACTTATCCCATTGACAACTCGGCTCACGCCAGTGGCCACGGACATGGCACAGGCACCACAGGCGTTACAATCAATTACCATTCGCCCGATGGTAGCCCCTACGATAAGTACAACTTCACCCTCTCCTCCACCGCTAATTATCCCGGTGCTTCTACTTGGATGTTCGAGCGTGTAACTCCTCCTAACGATTATCACCATATCTACGTTAAAAACGTGTTGAACGCCAAGAATGTGGTGGAAGGCTTCACCGCAGAACAATTGACTGAGTTCGAACGCCTTGAGGATTTGTACCGCGCTTATGGCGCAGGCTTCGGCACTGCCGTAATGGCAGAAGTGGAACGTTTGGTACAATTGCCCAAAGAACAACGTATCCAATACGCAGATGGCTTCTACATCATCAAAAATGGTAGCTATGAGTTCTACGAGCGCGATGCTAATAAAGTCGTAATCATGAACGCCCGTACCGACAGCCACAACGTTGGTAGCATCGGTTGGAAAAAGAAAGAAACGGCCGCTGCTGGTAGCGAATTGGACGAGGTATGGTATGTGGAGAAGCAAGCCGATGGTTTGTACACCTTCACCAACCTCAAGACGCTGACCAAAATTCAAGAATTCAACCACAACGCAGGATATAGCGATAATGCTGCATCTGCCAACTTGGCCGCCAAGGACATGCAAATCAAGTTGAGTTATCGCCCCAATGAGACCTACCATCCCGGCCAGTTCATGTTCCAAACGAACAATGGCGGTGCTGATAACGATATTACAGCAAATCCTCAAGGTGTAGGCAATGCTTTTGAGCAAGGACTCCAATCTGGTCCTGTCTTGGCTTGGCATGGTAGCTTCGACCACCACTCTGCTTGGATGCTTCGCAAGGTAGACGAAAAGGTGACAAGCCTTGAGACTCCTCAGCAAAAAGTAAAAGACAACTTCCTCCGCTCCGAAAATCGCTATGGCGGTTTCACCACCGAAGCATTGAGCAATTTGAAGAACATCACCAGCCCTTACCGCTTGGTGGAAGAAATCAACAAGTTGCGTAAAGATAACACTCTCCGCGTGGCAACAGCGAACGGCTATGTACGCATCAGCAGCGCCGCAGAGGCTTACGCCGACGCCAGCAAGAAGAAGAATGTTTATCTGAAGTATAACACCATTGCTGGTAGCACAGCTGGCACTGTCGCTAATGGCGGTCTTGCTTGGAACAATGCTGACAGAACGCGTGTCGATGAGATCTGGATGCTCACCAAATCGGGTAGTAGCACTACGGAGCACACACTTCTTAGCCCCAATACAAAGAAGTATGTTCGCGATGCTGGTGGCGTGTTAGGCGATGCCGTAAACGGCAACATCATTGCGCTCGACCCAGACCTCTTCCCTGCTATGTTCGAAATGAACTTCAGCGGACAGACTTTGAGCTTCCTCGACCATGGTTTGGGCAACGGCACAGGTGGCGCTATGGGCAACTCTCGTCAGGTAACCGATGGCACACAGTCCTACTACTGGGCGAAGTCGGGCACTGTGGCGGACAACATCAATCAGTACTCTACCTTCTACTTTGAGCCAGCCACAGACCTTGACTTGAATGTCGTAGGACAATTCGCTTCGTTCAACTATCCTTTCAACGTGAAGTTCGAGACTGCGCTCAGCACCGACCACACCACAGGCGTCCGCGCTTATCGCTCTACGAAAGTGGAGAAAGATCGCATCAAGGTTGTGCCCATTGAAGGTCAAGTTGTGACTAAGGAGACACCTGTTATCATCGAAACAGACGCACCCACGATCGTCAAGCTGGCTATCACCAGCGATGCAGGACAAGACTTCACCGACAATGTATGGGAAGGTTCTTTAGCTCCTAAAGTGATAGAGACAGACACTTATATCCTCATCCCCAAGGACAGAGAGTATAACGGCAACACCTATCCTGCTGGCTTCTACCCAACCACTGTTGCAAGCACCATCAACCCCAACCGCATCTACATCACAGCGGCAAAGGGTGCAAAGCCTACCACAGGCGGACAAGTGCGCAGCTTCTTTATCGAAATGGAAGATGACACCACAACTGGCATCGACAATCTCGAAGTCAATGAAGCAGGAGAAAAGGCAGAATACTACGACCTTAGCGGTCGTCGTGTAGTGAAGCCCACTAAGGGTGTTTATCTAACAACAGATGGCCGTAAGGTCTATATCAACAAGTAACAATATGAAGAAAGTTTATATACATCCACAAACGATTGTCGTAAGGGCAACAATCGGCAGTTCGCTTTTGACAACATCGATTCCAAAGTCGGACGCTAACGAGCCTAACCCCACTACGCCCCCCATCCCTACTGATGGTAGCATGGCGGGCGCAAGAGGCTTCTTCAACAACGAAGAAGAGGAATGGTAAACAGCCCCCTTGTCGCCAGACAAGGATGACACCATGAAATGACCAGCGAGAATATGTTTTCTCGCTGGTCATTCTTTTTTGGATGCGGTGCTGTTTTTCTCTGCAATAGTGCACTTTTTACCCATTTTTGGGTATTGCATACCTTTCTGCTTGTTCATAACTTTGCATCAGGAAAATACCTAACCGAAACAATCATTGAGATTTAACTTAAAAACAACTTGTATGAAAAAAATCTACTCTTTATTATTACTTTGTGGAATGCTTTTTCCCTTCACCAACGCAAATGCCGAAGTGGGAGAAGGTGTCATTAAAATCAAGACAAACAAGCCTTTAGGACAAGGTATTACAATGACGATTTTTATCGCTGGAGTGGACAAAGATGGTGACATTGTGGATGAAACTCCAGAGTTAGGAAAGAACTTTTCCATTGAAGGGGCTAACGTTGTGTCTGCAACAGCAGGACATATAAACATGACTACTACGGCATCAGAATTTGTTGTTCGTGGTGATATCGGGTCTCTCACCATTGTTGGGCAGGAGATTGTCGGTATAGACATCGACAAATCCAACAAACTGTACTTGCTACGCATCAACGAAAATCCTATTACAAGTATTGACATTTCTCAAGCTCCAAATCTAAAAGAGTTTTGGGCCAGCTACTGCACAGAGCTAACTTCCGTCAATTTGGGTGATAGCGAGGAATTAACTTCTTTATCGTTGCAAAGCACCAAGGTTGCTTCGCTTAATTTGAGTAAGAAGACAAAAATTGAAGAGCTTTATCTTGGAGAAAATCCTCTTTTGAAGGCTACCGATTTCAGCATGTTGTCCGGTTTGAGAACGCTTTGGGTGAATGGCAACACATTGGACAGCTTGGATGTTTCCAACTGCCCCGAACTGGAATATCTGGATTGTAGCAAGAACAACTTGACGACGCTAAATCTCAGTCAAAATGCTCGCCTTGAAAAACTCTTCTGTTGGGGTAATAATATCCAAGGAAAAGGAATGGATCAGTTGATAGAATCGTTGCCGGTAGCCTCATTGCCGGGAATTTACGATTACGAATTCTGTGTTTACAATAAGCTTTATGCCTACGAACACAACATTTTAAGCACAAAACAGGCTCAAGATCTAAAGGCACGCGCTTGGCAACCCAAGGAAACTACAGGCTCTATGGCACTCTTCTTCTGGGTGGACTATGATGGTCAGGAAGTGACAGGTATTGAAACTGCATCTACTGTTCAAAACGAAGAGAATGCCACATGGTATGACCTGAGTGGACGTAGAATAGAACATCCTACGGCAAAGGGTATCTACATCCGTAATGGCAAGAAGGTAATGATCCAATAAAAAAAATTATTATTTGCTGTTCTTCAACTCCGAAGTTTCCTTTTACACTGCAACGCTTCTGTGTCTGTGGCGCTTGGAAACTTTGGAGTTTTGAATAAAACTTCTTTTTAGTGAATTTTATTTTCAAGAAAGGAGGCGGACTTACCACCGCCATGAGTCGCATTTCATGGACTTTTGGATGCTTTTTGTTCTGTGTCGAAGTGCTACAAGCACAAATGTATTGCAAAGTATTGGACAAAGACACAAAAGCACCCATTGTTGGTGCAATGGTCATGACTGTCGATACAAAAAAAATAGTGGCTGTGACCGACCCCGACGGGAGGTTTGTTTTGGCTGATCGTTGCGAGCAGTCGCTTCGTATTTCTCTTTTGGGCTATCAATCTTTACAAATCATTCCTGAACATTCTGGCGTATACTATCTCTCGGAAAAAGTCAATCGTCTGAAGGAAGTTGTGGTGACAGCACAAGAGGGACGTGGACTATCGAGTGCTTCGACCATCAGCCGACAAGCGATGGAACATCTTCAACCATCGAGCTTTTCAGATCTCACGGAACTTCTTCCCGGTGGAAGGGCACACGATCCTCATCTCAACACTCCCAATCTTATCTGTCTGCGAGAAGTTCCCATCAGTAGTGATCAATACAACACGACCTCGTTAGGCACACGCTTTATCATCGACGATGCACCGATTAGCGTCAATGCCAATATGCAATACCTATCGGGAGCTATTGACCGCACTTCCGGCAAACGGAACTTTGCCAATGCCGGGGTGGATATGCGCACGCTATCGACCGATGACATTCAAGAAGTGACCATTATCCGTGGCATTCCGTCCGTACAATATGGCGGACTAACCAGTGGACTTGTCAAGGTGAAACGTCGCAAAGGGGGCAACTATGTCTCCGCAAGGTTTAAGGCCGATATGGACACCAAGCTTTTTCATTTTTCCAAAGCTTTTGAGTGGGAACACAAGAAGTTATCGCTCAACTTAAGTGCCGATTATCTAAACAACAAAGCTGAACCAAGAAACTTACTCGAAACCTACCAGCGTTTCACTTTCTCCACTCGTCTTCATAAGCAATGGGATACGAGAATCATGAGTTATACTGGTGCGCTTCACTTCGATTACGGCGGTTCGTTCGACGACGACAAGGTAGATCCACAGTTCAATCATGGTGGCATTGACAAGTATAGCTCGAAATATAACCGCTACGCCGCCGGTCTTTCACTCGAATTACACAGTAAATCGGAGCGTTCTTTTTTCAAGAAAGCCGAATTCTCTGCGACCTTTTCCTACGAACGCAACCGTTTGGAACGCACAAAGTTGGTACAGCTGGATGGTGACACTCCAGCGGCTACAACAATGACGGAGGGAGAAAGCGATGCAGTGCTCATCACGCCCTATCGCTACACCGCTACACACGTTGTAGACGGTAAACCCTTCAATCTGTATCTGAAAGGAAATGCCTCCTTTAGTGCTCCACTCGAAGGTCTCTCGAACACCTTGCTCGTAGGTGCAGACTATCAGTTGGACCGCAATCTTGGTGAAGGACAAATCTATGACCGTCTACATCCTCTCTATGCCGGAGGTTCATTTCGCCCTCGCCGATACATAGACCTTCCTGCTTCGCAGACACTTGCCTTCTATGCCGAAGAGCAAGTGAGTATGGGGATAGGACGTCATAAGTTAGATGTAGAAGCTGGCGTGAGGTCCGAAACGATGCTGGGACTCAATCGTCGGTTCGCCATTCATGGAAAATTCAACATAGACCCTCGTGTCAATGTCGGCTGGAACTTTCCGGCACTTCGAGTGGGAAAAGACAGGATGTACTTCAACCTCTCCACCGGCATCGGCTGGCACAGCATGTTCCCAACTATCGACTTCCTCTATCCAGAACCTGCGTATATGGATATTGTGGAGCTGAACTATTATCATGTCCGGCCGGAATATCGCAGAATGTATTTGCAAACCTATGTGATTGACCCTACAAATCCCCTCCTAAAAGCGGCTCGGAACTTCAAATGGGAGATAAAAGGAGATGTTAGTTGGGCTGGAAATCGACTTTCCATCACCTACTTTATGGAAGACCTCCGATCGGGTTTCCGGTCTATGAGCGTGTATGCACCTTATCAATACAAGGCATTTGATGCATCCGCCATTGATCCAGATGCCCTCTTGGAACGCCCCGATATATCTATCTTACCCTATCAAACGAAGTCTGTCATGAGGAGTTACGAACATACGTCCAATGGCAGTCGCACTTACAAAAAGGGGATGGAATGGATGTTATCTACTGTTCGCTTTCCTGTGATCAACACTCGTTTGACGGTCAGTGGGGCTTGGTTTCGCACCGAATACCACAATTCGCTTCCAATCATGTATAAACCAACTGCAACAATAGGAGGAGAACCTTTAGAGTTGGTCGGTATATATAAGGACGACGATGGTTTTATACGGGAAATGGTGAATACCAACTTCACTTTCGATACGACCATTCCTAAATTGAAGCTGGGATTTTCATTATCGGCGCAATGTGTTTGGCTAACGGCCGAACAATCAATGCACAAAGAGAATTTGCCTTTGAAATATATGGATACAGATGGGGGTATACGCCCTTATACAAGGGCCGATGTACACGATCTTCGCCTACAATATCTTGTTAGAAATTATACGGATGGAATGTTTCTACGGCAAACAGTGCCTTTCTGTATGGACTTGAATTTCAAGGCTACCAAGAAATTCTTTAAGGATAAACTGATGGTTGCGCTTTTCGTGAATAAGCTATGGGATGCGCATCCAGACTATAACCGAAACGATTTTACCATTCGTCGCTACGTCACTCCTTATTTTGGTCTTGAAATGAATGTGAAATTATAAACGTATGTCAAAGATAAAAACCAAAGCCAACCGCCTGAAACGCTTAGCGACGAAACGCCTCTTTTATCTATTCACAGCCATTTTATTTCCGTTCCTCATCGGAGGATGTGGAGAGAAAGAAGAAGATTTCTACACGCAAGCCATCGTCACGTTACAAGTACCCGATACGATTGTACCGCTGAAGATACAGGGTACGATCGTCCTTAAAAACCTTTCAAACGGACAGCGTTATACCCTCTCTACGTTTAGTACTACAACAACTACAATAGACCTGTTACGTGGAGCATATATGCTCGATGCCGAAGGAACATTGTTGTGTCGGATGCCTAATGGAATAGAGATAGTTAAGCATTACAGAGCTTCGGAGAATTATCTTGAAATTGTCGAACATCCTACGCCTGTCAATACGGATATAATATTTATATAAGATGGACGGCAAATACATCATTACATATTTATGTTGTCTCTTTGCTATTTCTGCTGCAGGAAGCGAACAGGATACGACAGCCATTGCCAACCATCGGAATGAGTGGCAAAAGATACTATTGAGCACCATTAGAGACAATCCGTCCTTTATGCACGATACCTATGTCACCTCGCTAACGGAGTTCGGAGTAAAGGGTAGTTACCGCAAGGCCGATAGCCCTCTGCAGCTGGAAACAGGCGATGGACATCTCTTGGGTAATCTCTATATGCAGTCGTATCTTCGGCTCAACCCTAACAATACGGTGTGGGGAGGAGCATCTTATCAAACAGGCAAAAAGCATCACATTCGCTTCAATTCCACTTCCGACTACGACTTGCTTTACCCCTATGTGATGGCCGATACAATCGGAGGAGATATAGAGAATGAGCGATACGCTTTCAATGGTGGTTACGCCTTGAAAATAAAGAAGTTGACTTTTGGTGCAGAAATGGATTTTAGAGCCGAACACGAATACCGCACCACAGATCCTCGGCCACGAGGCATCGTCACCGATCTTACACTCCGTTTGGGATTAGCCTACGATTTGAAACGCTATAAAATAGGTGCTGGGCTTAGCGGAAGAGTATACAAGCAAACTAATAATGTGGAGTTTTATAATCCTTTAGGAGTGATTCCTGAATTTCATAGGACAGGACTTGGAACTGACTATGTGCGCTTTGCTGGCACTATTCGCTCTGCGTATTATAAAGGCACAGGTTTTATGACCGACTTTCGGCTTGCTCCCTTGACGCGAAGTGGGGCTTATTGCATGATTGAAGCCGGGTATATGCCTTACGACAAAATACTAACAGAACTGAATGCATTGCCGATCAGTCGGCTGGAGGTTCATCGGTGTAGTGTGCGCTTGGGTTGGAGATGTGAAGGAGATTTCAAATGGTCGGTTTCCAGCGGCTGGGAAATGGAATATAGAAGAGGTAATGAACACATTGCGGGTAATTCTTCCAGCACAGAGTACAAATCGCTCATCACACTATCGATGTTCCGAAACAAACGGTCAGATATTTATATAGATGGCGCACTTAGCATGGGAAGATTACTCCAACTGACGCTCCATGCCAAGATAGGCCATCTTGACGAACGTTCGGAGTATGTTCATCCGCAACGCGAAATGGCATTCACCAAACATTATGGTAGTCTTAGCTGTCAATTCTTATGGCGTGCGAATGCTCAATGGCTCTTAGAGTGGAGTGGACAAATAGCTTATTTCCATAATGCTTCCAAACGGATCACAATGCCTTATGCCTTTATGGATAGTCAAAGAACATTATTAGTAAATCATACCTATCGCCATAAAACCGCCCACCTTTGGAAACTTGGAGCGCAAGGTAGTATTTACCATTCCCTTAAGCAATGGAAAGGCATCGGCACTTTTCTAAAGGCAGCTCTTTACTATCACCGTATGTCCTTTCTGCATCAAGTTGAAACAGAAGCATCCATCGGTATTACGTTCTAATTATAAACACAATGAATAAACACATCTTAATGGCAGGCCTTAAAGCTATTGTAGCCGTTCTCACCATCTCTATGGTAATGGCTTCCTGCAACGACTATCAAGACGATAACCACAAGGAAACAATCACCGTTACCCACCACCTATCACTCCACTTGCCTCTTCACCTACGAGAAGCCGTCTTAACAGAAACAAAGGCAGTGCTGACAAACGTTCAAACACAACAACAATACACAACCGAAAAATTTACTTTCTCAGACAGTAGCTTCGTCACAGACCTCTCACTTCCGGAGGGATATTACAACATCGTGGTGACAGGGACGCTCACTTACCAAGTAAACCAACAGCCAATCACGGCAAAGGTAAAGGCGAAACGTGAGAATGTACCTATCAGCAACCAAGAGCAAAAACAGACTACAGAAATGGCACTCAACGTTTATTCAGCACAAGAGGGTTTCGTCATTTCCGAAATATTCTTTACCGGTACAACAACCCCTGATGGCTTTATGTACACCGACGATCAGTATGTCAAAATAGGCAACAATAGTGACACAACAATGTATGCCGATGGTCTTGCCTTCATAGAGTCGTTTTTCACCAGTGACGATAAACACGACTATCAACCGAATATCATGAGTGAAGCGATGACGATTAGTGCCATATATGTTGTCCCTGGCACAGGACGTGATGTGCCCGTGCATCCGGGAGAGGAATTGGTTATCGCACTGACAGCCATAGACCATAGTAGCATCAATCCAAATTCCTTCGACCTCAGCAAGGCCAACTTTGAAATCTACGACAAATCGTCCACTCTCGATGGTGACAGAGATAACTTGAAAGTACCTAACCTCACAAACTGGTACGGGAACTTCAACGGAACATTCGTTATGCACACACGAGGCGTCAAAAGTTATGCGATAGCACGTCCTATGGTAGATATGCAAACCTTCATGCAGAAGTATCGCTATAAGTTCGAGTACATCTTCAAACAGGGAGATATTGTCGTACCAATTCGTGAGCGCGAATATTTTATACCAAACGCTTGGATTGCCGATGCCGTCAATCTTGCTATTCCCACAGCGCATGAATGGAATGTTCTTTCTCCAATGCTCGATAAGGGATTCACCTATTGTGCGAATGTCAATTTCGATGAAACACGCTACAATAAATCCGTTGTACGAAAGAAAGAAGGCAAAAAATGGGTCGACACCAACAACTCTACGGAAGACTTTGAACCAAGAGCTACACCTTCTATGCTTAAGTATAAACTTTCTCAAAAGTAACAAGAAAACAACACACACAACAATGAAACAACTTCTTTTCATCTTTGCCACCTTTCTTACTTGCCATTTATGGGCACAAGAAACAATGGTAGAAACGGATAAGACCATCCGTAAGGGTATGCTTCCCAACGGGATGACCTATTACATCCGTCACAACGCCCAAACAAAAGGCGTAGCAGATTTTTTTATTGCCCAGAAAGTAGGGTCTATTCTTGAGGAACCAACACAGCGTGGGTTGGCTCACTTCCTTGAACACATGGCTTTCAACGGCACACGCCATTTCCCTGGTGACTCCATCCGTCCCAGTATTGTGAAATGGTGCGAAAGCGTTGGCATTAAGTTTGGGGCTAATCTCAATGCCTACACCAGCGTGGATAAAACCGTTTATAACATCTCTGCAGCCCCTGTCGAAAAAGAAGGAATTTTGGACTCTTGCCTACTGATTCTCCACGATTGGAGCAACGGGCTACTGCTTACAGACAAGGAGATAGACAAAGAGCGGGGCGTAATAGAAGAGGAGTGGCGAGCAAGGCGTGTTGGAATGGCCATGCAACGCCTCGCCGAACAATCTATGCCAGTTATCTATGCCGGTACAAAATATGCCGACTGTATGCCTATCGGAGATATGAATATCGTGAGAAATTTTCATTACACCACTCTCAGAGATTACTATCACAAATGGTATCGCCCCGATTTACAAGCCATTGTCGTTGTTGGAGACATTGACGTCAATAAGATGGAAGAGAAAATCAAAACGCTTTTCAGCACAATTCCCTTACCCATCGACCGTGCAGAACGTATCTACTATCCTGTGGGAAACAATGACAAAATGATTCTCTACACTGCTACCGACACCGAACAGCCGACAGTGAATTTCACTCTCTATATGAAGCGCGATGTCACCCCAAAGAATGAGAGAAACAAGCTACGCAACTATATCGACGACTATAAGACAACCATTTTACGTATGGCCATAAACAGTCGTTTGGATGCCTTGACAAGAACCGCTAACGCTCCCTTCATCTCTGCCTCTGTACGTGATGGTAACTTCTTTCTCTGCGAGACAAAGGATGTCTTTGAAATTTCCGGTATTCTCAAAGAAGAGAACGTAATGGAAGGCATACGTATCTTAGCGAGTGAAATAGAGCGTGCCAGAGTCCATGGTATTACAACAGAAGAACTCAAGCGTGGAAAAGCCGAGATGCTTTCTTATGCCGAGAGTGACTATAACGATCGTATCAACCGACGCAATAGTGCCTTTGTGGAGGCTTGTTTGGAAAATTTCTTTGAAGAGACACCGATTATCGATCCTGAAAAGGAACTCGAAATGGTGCGCCGGATCAACGACACTATCACTCTCGAAACCATCAATACCCACGCCAAAGAAATCATCACAAACACCAACCAAGTAGTAACGCTTTTCGGCCCAAAGAAAAAGGGCTTTGCGATGCCTACGGAGAAATCAATCGAAAAAACAATTCTCAAGGCACAAAAGCAGAGCTATAAACCTTATATAGAAAAAGAGCTGTCGGACAAACTTATTGCACAATTGCCCGTAGCCGGCTCCATCGTGTCTGAAAACAACTATAAGCATGGCTATACCGAACTAATTCTTTCCAATGGTTTACATGTCTATGTGCGTCCTACCGACTTTGAAGCCGATGAAGTCAATCTCAAACTTTTCAGTATGGGCGGTAAGAGTCTTTATGAAGATGCAGATATGCCTAACCTCTCCTTCCTCATTTCTGGAGCAACTATTGGTGGCGTTGGACAATACGACGACTTCACACTGGAGAAAATGCTGGCAGGGAAAACGGCTTCCATCAGTCCCTTTATCGATGACGAAACCGAAGGAATGACTGGTAACTCCAATATCAAAGACATGAAAACACTCTTTGAATTGGTTTATCTCTACTTCACACAACCTCGAAAAGATACAGTAGCTTTTACCAATCTTATGGAACAGCAACGGGCATTCCTCAAAAATGCCCACGCTAATCCGATGATTGACTACAACGATACGCTTCATAAAGTGGCTTACAATACCAATCGTTTGGAGTCGATAAAGGAAGGAATGTTGCATAAAGTGAGCTATGACCGCATTCTACAAATCTATAAAGAGCGTTTTGCCAATGCGGCCGACTTCAAGCTTATCCTTACAGGCAATATAGACCTTGACAAACTCCGCTCATTGCTCTGTCAGTATATAGCCACATTACCAGCAAATAACACTTTCGAGAAAGTCGGCACAAAGGGAGCTAATCTTATTGATGGTGATACAGTCCACGTCTTTACCAGAGAGCAGGAAACACCCTCTACAACGACCACTATTGTGCTAAAAGGGAAAATGCCCTATAGCAGTCGTCATGAATTGCTTATGGACGTTATCGGACAGCTCTTACAGATCGTCTACACAGAAAAAGTGCGAGAGGAAAAAGGAGGAACATATGGCGTTCAGGTATCGGGTCTCCTTCAGCACCATCCCTACGATGAAGCCCTGTTGCGAATCGCTTTTCAAACTGATCCTCAAAAGTACGAAGCGTTGATACCTATCGTTTACGAACAGCTTCGCAAAATGGCAGAAGAAGGCCCCTCTCAAGAAGATCTCGACAAAGTGAAAGCCTACCAGCAGAAAGTCTACAATCAGGTATTGCGCATGAACAACTATTGGGAGTATGTCATTTATACAGAACTCTTCAATGGCATAGATGTAGATACGGATTTTCTTTCTACCGTCAAGAGCATCACTTGTGAAGAAATACGCAATACACTCAAGCAACTTCTCCAGCAAAATCATCGTATCCAAGTGACTATGACTTCACCAGCTTCTTAAAATCGTATGAACATAAGAGAAGGGTATGGGAGCAAAATTAGATTTCCCATACCCTTCTCTTTGCTTTTACACGCCCTCACCCATGAAAGTACGGAGATACGCCAGTGATACTCACTTTTATGTACATTACCTAAATATGTGCTAACTTGTTACTATCTTTGCAACACGCATCCTTAGGCTCTCTCGTCCCGTCAAAAGACGGGCGACACGCTCATTGCGTGCTTAGTGCTTATGCTCAATTCTCTTCCCTATATTAAAGATGAAACATTTTCTCTCCCTCTTTCTGCTTGCCACGATGCTCACAGCCTGCACAGCAACGAAACAGGCTGTCAAACAAAGCGGCACAACCAACACCATCGGCACCGCTCCCCGCAACCAGTTTGTCTATGAAGTGGCCGCCAAGGCGGTGAAAGCCCAAAATGTCACGGCCAAAATCTCCGCCGATGTCAATGCTGGTGGCAAAGAAGTGTCACTTGGCGGCACATTGCGTATGCGGCGCAACGAAGTGATCCGCCTCCAACTCACCTTCCTCGGCATCGCCGAAGTAGGCACGATAGAGTTCAGTCCCGATGGCGTGCTCATCATCGATCGCCTCCACAAACAATATGTTCGGGCGCGCTACGATCAAGTG
>JALFTM010000101.1 GCA_022788345.1 Bacteroidales bacterium | reverse complement strand
TATGTGTGTTTTTTTTACGATATTTGCAGAAATAAGAAAACTATCAAACCGAACCGTTGATGAAATTTACGGCACAACAAATTGCCGACTTCTTGCAAGGACGTGTTGAGGGCGACCCACAGGCCACCGTCAGCACCTTTGCAAAAATCGAAGAAGGACAGGTGGGAGCACTCTCCTTTCTGGCCAATGCGCAATATACGCACTATATCTACGACACGGCTTCCAGCATCGTGTTGGTGAATGACGACTTCAAAGCCGAGCGCCCAGTGAAAGCCACACTGGTGCGGGTGGCCAATGCCTACGAAGCCGTGGCACGCCTCTTGCAAGTCTACGAACAAAGCCAGCCGAAGCCTTCGGGCATCAGCCCGCTGGCGAGCGTGGCAGAGTCGGCCACTGTGGGCGAAAATTGTTACATCGGTCCTTTTGCCGTGATTGGCGAAGGAGTGAAGCTTGGCAAGGGAGTGCAGGTGCACGCCCATGTTGTCATAGGCGATGGGGTGAGCGTAGGCGACAATTGTCTGTTCTATCCCCATGTATCCATCTACCACGGCTGTCGCATCGGGCATCGGGTCACGCTCCACTCTGGGGCTGTGATTGGGGCCGATGGCTTTGGCTTTGCCCCAACGGCCGACGGCTATGACAAAATTCCGCAAATCGGCATCGTTGTTTTGGAAGACGATGTGGAAATCGGAGCAAATGCCTGTGTGGACCGCTCCACGATGGGCGCAACAGTGGTGCACAAAGGCGTGAAGTTGGACAACCTCGTGCAAGTGGCGCACAACTGCGAAGTGGGCGCACACACGGTGATGTCCGCCCAAGTGGGCGTGGCAGGGTCTACGAAGATAGGCCAATGGTGTATGTTTGGCGGTCAAGTGGGCATCGCTGGTCACATCACAGTGGCCGATGGCACACAGGTGGGCGCACAAGCTGGCATTGCAGGCTCGGTGAAGAAGCCACAGACGGCCCTCCATGGCACGCCTGCTATCGACTACAACCGCTTCATCCGCGCCTCCATCGTTTACAAACAACTGCCCGATATGTTGCGCGAACTCCAACAGCTCCGCAAAGAAGTGGAGGCACTCAAGGCTTCCCGATAGAAGCATACCTCCTGTCTTCAATCAGCTCATTGTTCAATAAACAACTATAAAAATAGGATAGTTCATCATTATCCAGACGCCTCCGCTTAGGCGTCTCCACTCTTTTCCATTATGCACAAGCAAACGACGCTCAAGGGTAGTTTCACCCTCTTTGGCAAGGGGCTTCATACGGGGCTTCCGCTGACGGTGACTTTCAACCCTGCTCCCGAAAATCACGGCTATAAAATCCAACGCATCGACCTTGAGGATGCCCCCATCATTGAGGCCATTGCCGAAAACGTGGTAGACACCTCGCGTGGCACGGTTTTGGCCAAAGGCGATGTGCGTGTGAGCACCATTGAGCACGGTATGGCCGCTCTTTATGCCTTGGGTATCGACAACTGTCTCATCCAAGTCACAGGCCCCGAATTTCCCATCTTGGACGGCTCTTCAAAGTTCTATGTAGAGAAGATCGAAGATGTCGGCATTGAGGAGCAGAACGCCCCGAAGAACTATTATGTGATAAAGAAGAAAATCGAAGTGCGCGACGAGGCCACAGGCTCGGTGATCACCATTCTCCCCGACGAGGAGTTTTCTGTGACATCGATGATTTCTTTCGACTCCAAGTTCATCAATTCGCAGTTTGCCACGCTCTCACGCATGAGCGACTTCACAAAAGAAATCTCGTGTGCCCGCACTTTCGTCTTTGTGCGTGAAATCCTCCCTTTGTTGGGCGCAGGCCTCATCAAAGGTGGCGATTTGAGCAACGCCATTGTGATTTACGAGAAAGAAGTGTCGCAACCCGATCTCGACCAGCTGGCCGACCAGCTCGGCGTGCCACACATGGATGCCACGAAGTTGGGCTATCTGACCGACCTTGTTTGGCAAAACGAACCCGCCCGCCACAAGCTCCTCGACATCATCGGTGACATGGCACTCATCGGTCGCCCCATCAA
>JALFTM010000100.1 GCA_022788345.1 Bacteroidales bacterium | reverse complement strand
CAACACCATTCGCCATTCTTTTTCATCAAAAAAACAGCAAAAACATTTGGTCAATTCAAAGTAAGTCACTAATTTTGCATCACAAAACAGCGGGTAAGTGCTGTACGGCCAGCTCCCTTCGAACCCTCCAGGGCTTGATCGCAGCAAAGGTAGTTGGTTGTAGCGGCGCGATACAGAGAGCTTACCCACCCGCCTCTTTAGCTCAGTTGGCCAGAGCACGTGATTTGTAATCTCGGGGTCGTTGGTTCGAATCCGACAAGAGGCTCACCCAAAGTCAGGCAAAATTCCAAAGAATTTGCCTGACTTTATTTTTGATGGAACAGTATAGCATTAGCAATGAAATTCACGGTCATCACCGTTGCATATAACAGTGCCTCCACCATTGAGGAGACCTTTCAAAGCATGCTCTGGCAAGACTATAAAGATTACGAATATATCGTCATCGATGGCGCGTCGGAGGATGACACCCTTGCTATTATCCAACACTACGAGCCTCTTTTTGAAGGACGCATGCGCTGGCACAGCGACAAGGACAAGGGCATTTACGACGCGATGAACAAAGCGCTCAGTATGGCCACAGGCGATGTCATAGGCTTCCTCAACTCGGACGACACATACAACCGGCAAGACATCCTCACCACCGTGGCCAAGCATCTCGAAGACCAAAGCATCGATGCTGTCTATGCCGACCTGCACTACGTAGACCCACACACCAAAGTGCCCGTGCGCTACTATTCGTCGCGCTGGTTTCGCCCTTGGGCGTTGCGTTTTGGGCTCATTCCCGGCCACCCTACGTTCTACTGCCGCCGAAAAGTCTACGACCAGTATGGTCATTTCAATGACAGCTACGCCATTGCCGCCGACTTCGACTGCATCCTGCGTCTCATCCACATCCATAAGATACGCACCAAATATATTGCCGACAATTGGGTGTCGATGAAGAAAGGCGGAGCTTCCACATCAGGCTTCAACAGCTACCGCACAGGTATGCTCGAACATCGCCGTGCCTTGAAAGAAAACGGCGTTTATTCCAACTACTTCATGCTCTCTCTCCGCTATTTCTACAAAGTGGCAGAGTTGGCTTATAGTTTTTGGCGTTATAGAGTGCGCAAGCGACCTTGACAAGGCCACTTGCGCACTTTGCATATCCGCACAACTATTGTGCAAAATATCTGATAGATTAGCCCTCTCAAACGCTTTGCTATCAGGAAAAAATAGTAACTTTGCAACATTCTCTCTCGCACGCCCTATAATGCACAAGGCAAGCTTTGGGCTGTGACAGCAACTTCACCCTCAAAAACAAACGATTATGTCTGGAAATAAAACCATCAAGACCGCCCTTGTTTCCGTGTATCACAAAGATGGATTGGATGAGCTTTTGGCCAAGCTCCATGCCGAGGGCGTGAAATTTCTGTCCACAGGTGGCACGCAAGAGTTCATTGAGTCGTTGGGCTTTCCTTGCGAGAAAGTGGAACACCTCACAGGCTATCCTTCCATTCTTGGCGGTCGGGTGAAGACCCTGCATCCCAAAGTGTTCGGAGGCATCCTCTCACGCCGTCATTTGGCCGAGGATGTGGCGCAGATGCAACAATATGACATCCCCGCCATCGACTTGGTTATCGTAGATCTCTACCCTTTTGAAACCACAGTGGCAGAGGGTGCTACTCCAAGCGACATCATCGAGAAAATCGACATCGGTGGCATTAGCCTCATCCGTGCGGCGGCCAAGAATTTCACCGACGTTGTAATCGTCCCCTCCAAGGCAGAATATGCCGATTTGCTCGCTATCCTACAACAGTCGGGCGCACAAACATCGCTTGAAGAACGCCGCCGTTTCGCCACAAAGGCCTTTGGTGTCAGCAGTCACTACGACACCGCCATCGGGGCGTGGTTTCAAGAACAAACTAAGTAAACACACGTGCACTTAACCCTGCACCCTATATTATTATACGTTTCATGGGATTTTTTTCCAAACTCTTTTCCTTCACCCAAGAGCTGGCTATGGACTTGGGAACGGCCAACACCGTCATCATCACAGACGGAGAGATTGCCGTAGATGAGCCTTCCGTTGTGGCATTGGATATGCACAGCGAAAAGATGATCGCAGTTGGCGAGAAAGCCAAGCTGATGTACGAGAAGTCGAACGCTAAAATCAACGTTATCCGCCCCTTACGCGACGGTGTGATTGCCGACTTCAACGCCTGCGAACAAATGATGCGTGGCCTCATCAAGATAGCCATCGGCGATCGTCGCCTTTTCAGTCCTTCGCTCCGCATGGTCATCGGTGTGCCATCAGGCTCAACGGAAGTGGAGTTGCGTGCCGTGCGCGACTCTGCCGAGCACGCAGGCGGTCGTGACGTCTTTCTCATCTACGAGCCTATGGCAGCCGCCATCGGTATCGGCCTCGACGTAGAAGCCCCAGAAGGCAACATGATTGTCGACATCGGTGGTGGTACGACAGAGATTGCAGTGATCTCGCTCGGTGGTATCGTATCGAACAACTCGATCAAGATGGCAGGTGACGACTTCACAGCCGACATCCAAGACTACATGAGCCGACAGCACAACGTAAAGGTCAGCGAACGCATGGCCGAGCGCATCAAAATCAACGTAGGCGCAGCGCTCAACGACTTAGGCGACAAAGCCCCTGCCGACTACATCGTACATGGTCCAAACCGCATCACGGCACTGCCTATCGAAGTGCCCGTCTGCTACCAAGAGATAGCCCACTGCTTGGAGAAATCCATTGCCAAAATCGAGACAGCTGTGCTAACAGCTTTGGAAAACACCCCTCCAGAGCTATATGCCGACATTGTCAAGAATGGCATCTGGCTCACAGGTGGCGGCGCACTCCTCCGTGGTCTCGACAAGCGTTTGACCAACAAAATCAACATCCCTTTCCACGTGGCAGAAGACCCATTGCTTTGCGTGGCAAAAGGCACTGGAGAAGCCCTCAAAAAGGCCGACCAATACTCATTCCTCATGCGCTAAATTTCTTGCCTTAGATAGATGCAACATCTATTAGACTTTCTTCGGAAGTATAGCCACGTATTCCTTTTCCTCTTCCTTGAGGTACTCAGTCTCACGCTGCTCTTTCGGTACAACAGCTACCAGGGCAGCGTGTGGTTTTCGTCTGTGAACACAGCAGTGGCAAGCATCGACCGATGGTATGCCGATGCGTTGGCCTACCTCCACCTCGGAGAGAACAACGCTGAACTGACTCAAGAAATCGTACGCCTCCAAACCGAGAACGAACTCCTGCGTAAGCAGATGCAAGAGGCGCAAGGTGGAACGCCCATCAGCGACAGCACCATGTTAGCCACCCTACAGACCTACAGTCGCATTCCAGCCTTAGTGACTTCCAACGGTGTGGGAGTAGACAACTATTTGGTTATCGATCGGGGCGTTTTGGATGGCATACAGCCCGAAATGGGAGTGGTTTCAGGAACAGGCATCGTGGGCATCGTCTATTTGGCAGGCCCTCACTATTCACTCGTAATGCCTGTAACCAACGCCAAGTCGAGCATCTCTTGCCGCATCCGTGGACAAGAGTATTTCGGCTATCTGCTTTGGGACGGCAAGAACAGGCATGAAGCCTATGTAGACGACATCCCCCGTTATGCCAAAGTGAAGGTCGGCGAAAAAATAGAAACGAGTGGCTATAGCGCAGTGTTTCCTCCCGGTCTCTTTGTCGGCACTATCCGCAAGATCGAGAACGCCCCTGACGGACAGTCGTTCCGCTTGCGCATCAACTTAGGCACGGATTTCTCCCGCCTACGACACGTGAGTGTAGTAACCACGCCCTACAAAGCCGAAATCGACACCCTCAAGCGAACAGCCGAGCAGCTCGACTCCCTGCAAACGCCCTAATACGACAACGATGGTACAAACATTCTTCGGACGCTTCGGATGGTTCGTGGCATTGCTTGCCCTGCAAGTCTTTGTCTTCAACCATATCCATCTATTGGGCTACGCAACGCCAATGCCCTACATCTTCTTCTTCTGTACGCTCACAAGCCAGACACCACGGTGGATTTATCTGACAGCCGGCTTTCTTTTAGGCCTACTCATCGACCTTTTCACCAACACACCGGGCATGGCGGCCGCTTCGTTGTGTCTCACGGGGATGATTGCCCCACAGCTGATGCGCCTTTTCCTCCCACAAGACAAAGATAAAGACGACACTTGGATGCCCACAGCACGCACCATGGAGTGGGGCAGTTTTCTGCGCTACACCTTCTGTCTCACGGTCATCAACACAGTCGCCTATTCTCTCCTCGAAGCCTTCACCTTTGCCAATTGGCAATTCCTGCTACTCTCTATGGGCGGAGGCATTATCATGAGCTTTCTCTGCGTAATCGGCATTGAAGCCATTCGCCACAACAGCACCAAGCATGGCAAGTAAACTCAACTTGGAAAATCGTAAGTTCGTCATCGGCGGTATTGCTGTAGGCATCATTATCATCTACATCATTCGCCTGCTCACGCTCCAGCTCTTGAGCGACGACTACAAACGAAATGCAGACTCCAATGCCTTTCGCAAAGACATCTTGTATCCCTCTCGTGGACTAATTCTCGACCGCAACGGCCAATTGCTCGTCTACAACGAACCTTCATACAACATCATGGTGACGATGCAAGAGCAGAAAGGCGTTGACACGGCAAGGCTTTGCGAAGCCATCGGCATCACAGTAGAGGATTACAAGCAACGGATGAGCGAGATCAAAGACCCTGCGAAAAATCCCGGCTACTCTCGCTACAAACCCCAGATATTCATGAGCCAAATTCCAGCGGAAGAGTTCTCTATGTTCAAAGAGAAACTTTTCCGCTTCAATGGCTTTTCTGTAGAGAAACGCTCCGTGCGACGTTACGCTGGTGGCTATGGAGCACATATCCTTGGCGATGTCGGCGAAGTCAGCCCCAAAGACATTGAAGAAAGCGACTACTACCGCAGTGGCGACTACATCGGCAAGTTGGGCATCGAACGCTCCTACGAGAAAGAACTACGGGGCGAGAAAGGGATGCACATCATGTTGCGCGATGTGCGTGGTCGCACGCAAGGACACTATGCCAACGGGAAATACGACCGTCTCCCCGTAGCAGGCAAGAACCTCACCTTGGGCATTGACCGAGAGCTACAAGAGTTGGCCGAACGTCTCCTGCAAGGCAAATTGGGCGCTATCGTGGCCATAGAGCCTGCCACAGGCGAAATTCTGTGCATGGCCTCTGGCCCAAGCTACGACCCGCGCATCATGGTGGGGCGCGACCGTGGCACAAACCAGCGACTCCTGACCCGCAACCCTCTAAAACCCCTGCTCAACCGCGCCATCATGGGTACTTATCCTCCCGGCTCTACCTTCAAGACAACACAAGGGCTTATCGGTTTGCAAGAGGGAAGCATCACCACGGAGACCATGTTCCCTTGTGCCCATGGCTTCAACTATATGGGCATGCACCTTGGATGCCACGGCCACGCCTCTCCCCTGAACCTCGTTCCCGCTCTCGGCACTTCGTGCAACTCTTTCTTCTGTTGGAATCTCTACCGTATGTTCAACGACCGCACACGCTTCAAGAACACAGCCGAAGCAATGACCCGTTGGAAAGACCACCTCGTAGCCATGGGTTTTGGCTATCCCCTCGGCGTTGATCTTCCCGGCGAAAAGCGGGGCATGATTCCCAATGCAGACTATTACACCAAGCATCTCAAGAAATGGAATGCCCTCTCCGTCATCTCCATTTCCATCGGGCAAGGTGAGGTAACAGCCACCCCTTTGCAAACCGCCAACCTTTGCGCCACAATTGCCAATCGGGGCTACTTCTACACCCCACATATCGTCAAGGCCATCAAGGGCGGACAAATCGATCCTAAGTATCGTGAGAAGCGTCGCACAATGGTGGATACGCGCCACTATGTCCCCATCGTAGAGGGCATGCGTCGCGCAGTGCTTGGAGGCACTTGCCGAGGCGCAAATCTCCCCGGTATAGAAGTTTGTGGCAAGACGGGCACAGCCCAGAACCGAGGCCATGACCATTCGGCTTTCATGGGCTTCGCTCCGATGAACAATCCTAAAATTGCGGTGTCCGTCTATATTGAAAATGGAGGTTTCGGTGCCGACTTTGGCGTACCACTTGGTGCTTTGATTATTGAGAAATACCTCCGTGGCAAGCTCTCCGCAAGTTCTGAGCGTCGCGCTGCCGTCTTTGCGGCACGCCATATCAAGTACTCCACCGACCGTTAATAGACAATGAATAGTTTCGACCGCACCAAGCGTGGCCCTCTCACCTCTGTCGACTGGCCCATCATATTGACTTACTTTCTCATGCTTGCTTTCGGCTGGCTCAGCGTTTGTGGTGCCAGCCACGAAATAGGCGACACGAACTTCTTTGCTTGGAGTTCTTTCTCAGGCAAGCAAATCGTTTGGATGGGCTGTGCCACAGCCTTGGCTTTCGTGCTCCTCATGCTGGAGGAACGCTACTACGACATGTTCGCCACCATCATCTATGTCGGTATGATGGTGCTCCTACTCATCACGCCTTTTCTATCCTCTGGTGTCAAGGGTTCATACTCTTGGATCAAACTCGGCGCTGTCTCCTTGCAACCGGCTGAGTTTGCCAAGTGCGCCACAGCCCTCTTCTTGGCAAAGGTAGTGGGACAACACGGATTTAGTCTCACCACTAAGCGCAACTTTACCATTGCCGTTGCCATCGTGCTTCTGCCCATGGTGCTCATCATCCTTCAGCGAGAAACCGGCTCTGCCCTCGTCTATTTGGCATTCTTCTTGGTCTTCTATCGTGAGGGAATGGCAGGGAGCATTCTTTTCACAGCCTTTGCGGCCGTGGTCTACTTCGTCATCGGCATTCGCTTTGCTGCCGACCCTTTTCCGGGTAGCCTTTCTTCCATTGGCGAGAGTGTCGTCACGGTGCTCATCTGGTGCTTCACCTTTGGTCTATGGCGGGTCTACTGTCGCTACGATCGCTTCATCGCCCGCTACTTTTGGGCAGGCCTTGCTTTGCTCGTTGTGGCCTCTCTCTTCTCGGCCTTCATTTTCACTTTCGATGTGGCTTGGCTGGCAGTCGGTCTCTGTGTGGCCATAGCTCTCTTTTTTGCTTGGCGAGGATTGTCGGATCGCCTCAACAGCTATCTTCTCATTGCTGCGTTCACGCTCGGTTCGCTCACATTCTTTTACGCCTCCGACTACGTGCTCAACAACGTCATGGAACCTCACCAGCGGGTGCGCATCAACGTGCTCCTTGGCATTGAAGAAAACAATTCGGGCGCAGGCTACAATGTCAATCAGAGCAAAATAGCCATCGGTTCGGGAGGGATGCTCGGCAAAGGCTTTATGAATGGCACACAAACCAAGTTGAAGTATGTGCCAGAACAACACACCGACTTCATCTTCTGCACCGTTGGCGAGGAGCAAGGCTTTGTCGGGTCGGCCGCTTGCCTCTTCCTCTTTCTTTTCCTCATTCTCCGTCTCATCTATCTATCCGAACGGCAAAGCTCCACCTTTGGTCGGGTCTACGGCTATTGTGTGGCGAGCGTCTTCCTCTTCCATGTCTTCATCAACATCGGTATGGTCATGGGACTCACTCCCGTCATCGGCATTCCCCTCCCCTTTTTCAGTTATGGCGGATCGTCACTTTGGGGCTTCACTCTGCTCCTCTTTATTTTTCTTCGCATCGATGCCAATAGCAAGAACCGTTTGAGGCAATTTTGATGTCCTATTCCCACTCTGAATTTTCACTTTCTCATAGATGAACAAACGTCGCTCTGTCTTTCAACTCTCCCTCTTCATCGCACTGGTCCTACTCATCGTTGCAGGCATCGTCTTTTTCAAGCATGCCGCTGCCCGCCCCGAACCGGGAAGTGTTGAAGATTCCATTTATCAAGCCACTCATGGCCCTATTGCTGTGCCCGACACCACACTTTCCGACACTACATTTCTCGCCCCCATCGACTCCCTTCCCACCGATTCGACCCTGCTTGACAGTCTCATGCGCATGGGGTATGCTCAACAATAGCGTCCATGATGTCCACTCCAACTCCTCCCCGCATCGCCATCGTGGGTGGCGGTGCAGCAGGCTTCTTCGCTGCCATTGCACTCAAAGAGACTTGCCCTTCCGCCGAGGTGCATATTTTTGAGAAAGGCGTCCGCCCCTTAGCCAAAGTGAAAGTAACGGGCGGTGGCCGTTGCAACGTGACGAATTCTTTTGCCAACATCACCGACCTGCGCCAAGCCTATCCCCGCGGCGCAAAGCTCCTCAAACGTCTCTTTCGCGCCTTCAACCACGAAGACACGATGGCGTGGTTCGAGGGACATGGGGTGGCACTTGTCACGCAGGACGACCAATGCGTGTTTCCACGCTCGCAGCAGTCGCAAAGCATCATTGACGCACTCACCATTACCGCACAACGCCTTGGTGTTCACCTCCATTGTTCGAAACGCATCGCCCAAATTGTGCCACAAAGTGGAGGCTTCGATTTGCACATCGCCAACGCCACATCGCCCACCCGCTTTGAGGCCCTCATCGTCACATCGGGAGGCGAACCGCGCCCTATGGCTTGGGAATGGCTCGCAACGTTGGGACATGAAATTGTTGCGCCACGGCCTTCGCTCTTCACCTTTAACATCGCTGACGAGACCTTTCGCCAGCTTATGGGAACGGTGGTTGAAAATGCCATTGTGAGCATCCCCTCCACCAAGTTCCGAGCCATGGGGGCTGTGCTCATCACCCATTGGGGCGTGAGCGGTCCTGCCGTGTTGCGTCTTTCAGCCTATGCCGCTCGTGAAGTGGCCGAGAGAGAGTACCACTTCCCGTTCTCCATTGCTTGGGCGGGCGAAACAAATGCCACGGTGGTCGAAGCAGAGTTGCAACGCCTTGCACAGTCCACACAAAAGCGCGTTCATTCGCTCCGTCCCTTTGGTCTTCCTGCCCGTCTGTGGGAATATCTCACGGCCAAGGCCAACATCCCCCCCGAACGTCGATGGGGCGAAGTTGGTCGCAAGGGCATGAACCGCTTGGTCGAACTGCTCACCAATGACACACACGCTGTTGCAGGCCGCTCCGTCCACAAAGAAGAGTTTGTGACAGCTGGTGGTGTGGCGCTCTCCAGCATCGAAGCAAACACTTTGGAGAGCAAACATTGTCCCAATCTCTTTTTCGCAGGCGAGGTGCTGGACATCGATGGCATCACAGGCGGGTTCAATCTCCAAGCTGCATGGACAACTGGGTTCGTAGCTGGCTCCGCTCTTGGACGAAGATACCAATAGCGAGGGGTGCGCGATCAAAGCATGGAAGAACGTTTGGCGCATCCGCAAACTGCGGAGGGCCGTTGCGACCGACGCATCAGCATCATCGGGAGCAAACTTAGCCCATCATCCGTTGCGCAATTTAGACTTCTTCACAAAGCACTTGCATTTCGGGCAACAAAGCATTATCTTTGCAGTAGACACAAAGGGTTGGATGGCCATGTAGAGGCTATTCAACCCTTTTTTGCGCTTCAAAAAAGGGTTTCGACCTGCGCTTCCCGCATTTTCACTCTCCGCCTCTCGAAAAAAATCCAAGCCTTTCCGAGAAACGAGATGGCGCAGCACCTTAAAATTGAGAAAGGCCAAAGTTAAAGATTGTTGAATATAAAATTTGTCAATCGTCCTCACCCATGCCCTCTCAGCATACGACTGCTACATGCGCATGCGCTTCGCCCCAATTTGTATTCCCCCACTGCACCATTTTTCTTCCTATGAGAGAAAGGAAAGAAAGCCGACACCCATTAAAACAAAAAAAATGTTATAATGGGGGGGGTAATTTATTATTTGTATATTTGTAACCAGAAAACAAACAACCACTTAAATTGCGAGCCTTGTCTCGTAAGTCTTTGCGTATGAAATACTTTTACTCTCTCCTCTTTTCCGTCCTCCTCTTCATGGGGCTTTCTCCGCAAGCACACGCACAGTTGAGCGACTTTATGGAACCGAACATTATACGTTTCCAAGTGGTCGATGCCACTACGAAAGAACCTATCCCCGATGTGACGGCAACTCTCGAAGTGCGTTTCGGCACCTCGAGCAGCTCCAGCTCCGCCTCCAGCGATAGTTTGGGCAGAGTCTTCATCTCAAATGTAGGACGCAACGGACTCGTCAAGATAGAAGCTTTGGGCTACAAGCCTTTCTCTCGTCGCTTCGTCAATGTGGGTGGCGACACGCTAAACTTGGGCATCTATGAGCTTCGCCCTTTGGACATCCTTTTAGGCACAGCAGTAGTCGCGGGCAAGGCGCGGCGATTTGTGACCAAGGGCGACACTATCATCTATAACCCTGATGCTTTCAACCTGCCTGAAGGGGCGCGCTTGGAGGACCTCCTCTTGAAACTTCCGGGCGTATCGCGCAGGAACGGACAACTCTTTTGGAACAACAAGCCCCTGCGTCTGATGATGAATGGACGCGAGGGGTTGGGGAGCAATTCCGCATTGATGAACCAGCTCCCTGTGGAAGCCATTGACCGTATCAAGACCTACGACAAGGGAGACAAGTTTGAAGACATGACTGGGCGGAAAGATGGCGAAGAGGACCAAGTATTGGACATCATTGTCAAACCGGGATTTTTGGACAAATGGTCGGCTACTCTAACTGGTCGAGCACAATCGCGCGGACAGTATCTGGCCGAAGCCTATCTCAACCGCTTGAGCACGCACACGCCCGTCATGGTCTTGCTCAACGCCAACAATAGCGGCACCAGCTATGAAGAATGGACTCCAAACGGCACATCGATCAATATAGCGGAGTTCGGTCAGCATCTCTTTGCTGGCATCGGTGTCAATCACTCGTGGAAAGCCAAGGAAAAGAAGCAACCTTACGACCATCGGTTTACCTTCTCTGCAAACATGAAACGCACCGACAAAGAGGACCGAACTGACCACTCTGCAGAAGCATTCCTCCCCAACACAAATCGTCTTTTCAGCGTCGGCCACACCGCCAAACTGCCTCGGAGCGTGAAGCCCGACGTTAATATGCTTCTTGAATATCAAGTCGACTCCATGACCACACTGTTCGTGAGCACAAAGGTGGAATATGACCGCCAGCGTCACTTGAACCATGAGCGATTTGCACGATTTGAACAAAATCCGTATCTCTTGGCCAACGATCCTCTAACGGCTTTTGCCAATGCCACAGACAGCGAAGCCTTGGCCGCAGGACTATTGAACCGCTCCGAAAAGTTTCAGACCAATCACACCGACCTTTTCGCATCCGGCATGTATGCCCAACTGAGTCGCCGCTTCAAAGACAAGGGTTACCTGATTTTCTTCCTGAGCCACGACTATCAACACACCCGCTCTACAACGACAGAAAACAACGATTATTTCTTCTACCGTAACGGAGCAGGGTATGTGAACGAGCAAAACATTCTTCTTGGTGGAGGATATAGCTCAACGTGGAACACGGGTGTAAGTTATAAAAAATGGTTGGGGAAGAAACTCTTGTTGAAAGAGAGCTACACTTATGTGAACAAGCAAAGCAACAACCATTCGGACTTCTACCGTTTGAACGCCCTCCCCGGCTACACCTCTGGACATACGTTCACACCAGAAGAAATGGAAAGCGTGCGCAGCCGTTCGGCCAGTTGGCATGAGCGTATGCTACATTCTGGCCACCACTTCTACACCGAGTTTACGTACAAGGAAGGGGCTTGGCGATTGGAAGCCGATGCCACTCTGAAGCTCACACACGAACGCTCCAACTTCCAACAGGGAGTTGTAGACACTGTGGCACAACGCAACTATGCCACCATCGAACCTAACGTCTCATTGCGCTACGAGTTCGACAAGAACAATGCCCTCCAAGGCTCTTGGGGTTATACCACGGCATTGCCCACGCTCAAGAACACCATCGATTTCCTCGACGACAGCAACCCGCTGACCATCATGCGAGGCAACTCGGCACTCGGACGTAGCCACCAGCAAAAGGCCAAGCTAACCTACTATGCGGTGAACGCAGCCCGCCAACGCAACGTCAGCATGGAAATCTCCTATATCAAAGACATCCATCCGCAAGCCATGCAAACGACTTATAACCCACAGACTGGTGCATACACGATCCTGCCTGTGCAAGTAAAAGGAGGCTATACAGCGCATTTTACAGCACAATGGGACCAAGGCATTGGGACTGCTTTCCAATTCGTTGCACAATTATCTCCCAACATCGGGCGCGACTACGGCTGGCTCGCAACAACCGACAGAGGCGATGCGCCTGTGTTGAACACCGCGAAGCGCTTTGGCTACAACTCCAGATTGCGCTTCTCTTACGATGGACCTAATGTCAGAGCAGAACTGGAAGGAGCCCTGCAATATGCTCATCGGAACAACACGGCCACTATCAACGAAAACAACCGCTTGTATGAGTTCTCCTTCGGCCCTTCCTTTGAATGGCGTCTCCCCAATTTCCAGTTCAAAGGCGTTTTGCAATGCTTTGGACGACACGGCTATGCCATGCACGAGATGAACCGCCTGCGCCCCTACTTAGATCTTCGTGCCTCTTGGATCTTTCTTAAACGCAAGGGACGCATAGAACTGCGTTGGTCGGACGTTTTCAACAGGCGGGTCTACATTCAAGGTCAAAGCACAAACTATGGACATTCTGCAAGCATCACACACTTCAACATACATTTCTTCCAAGTGGCCTTTATCTATAAGATCGACGCCAAAGGAGAACAGAAAAAGTAGAAGAGACAGAGCACGATGCCCATTGGCGATGCCGTCCACCAACCGAACCGCCTTTTCACAGACGCCGTAAAATAATTCATCGTCAAGGGTGGTGCTTTCGGCGAGAAAGTTATAACTTTGTCACAGAATACTTATTAAAAGAACGAATATGGCACAAGCACCTGAATTTAAGTATGCTCCGATGTTTCAGACTGGTGAAGACACCACGGAGTATTACCTCTTGACCAAAGACCACGTGTCTGTTGGCACTTTTGAAGGGCACGAAATCGTGAAAGTAGCCCCAGAAGCGTTGACAATGATGAGCCGTCAAGCTTTTCATGATGTGAACTTCCTTCTCCGTCGCGACCATAACGAAAGCGTGGCACGCATCCTCTCCGATCCTGAAGCCAGCGAAAACGACAAATATGTGGCACTGACTTTCTTGCGCAACGCAGAAGTGGCCGCCAAAGGGCAGCTCCCCACTTGTCAGGACACTGGCACGGCCATCATCCACGGCGAGAAAGGACAACACATTTGGACAGGTTTCTGCGATGAAGAAGCCTTGGCACGTGGTGTGTACGACACTTACACACAGGACAACCTCCGCTATTCGCAAAATGCGCCTTTGGACATGTACAAAGAGGTGAACACCCGTTGCAACCTCCCTGCACAAATCGACATCGAGGCCACCGAGAGCGACGAATACAAGTTCCTCTGCGTGGTGAAAGGCGGTGGTTCGGCCAATAAGACCTATCTCTATCAAGAGACTAAGGCCATCCTCAATCCTGCCACCCTTGTGCCTTTCCTTGTAGAGAAGATGAAGAGCTTGGGTACGGCCGCTTGTCCTCCTTATCATATCGCCTTTGTCATCGGTGGCACTTCGGCAGAGAAAAACCTCCTCACCGTAAAACTCGCCTCCACGCACTACTACGATGGTCTCCCCACAACGGGCGATGAGACAGGACGTGCATTCCGTGACGTGGAGTTGGAGAAGCAACTTTGGGAAGAAGCCTGCAAAGTGGGACTCGGTGCACAATTCGGTGGCAAATACTTGGCACACGACATCCGCGTGGTACGCCTCCCTCGCCATGGCGCATCTGTCCCTGTGGGCATGGGCGTAAGCTGTTCTGCCGACCGCAACATCAAGTGTAAAATCAACAAGGACGGCGTTTGGATAGAGAAGTTGGACGACAACCCCGGCAGCCTCATCCCCGAAGAGTTGCGTCACGCAGGCGAAGAAGGCGGCGTTTCCATCGACCTGAACCGCCCAATGAACGAAATCTTGGCCGAGCTGAAACAATATCCTGTGGCCACACGTCTTTCTTTGAACGGCACCATCATCGTGGCACGCGACATCGCTCACGCCAAATTCAAAGAGCGACTCGATGCCGGCCAAGGTATGCCCGACTATCTCAAGAACCATCCTGTCCTTTATGCAGGTCCTGCTAAAACGCCTGCTGGTCTCCCTTGTGGCTCTATGGGTCCAACGACAGCCAACCGCATGGACACTTACGTCGATGAGTTCCAAGCCAATGGTGGTTCTATGATTATGATAGCCAAGGGCAACCGCACCCAACAAGTGACGGATGCCTGCAAGAAACATGGTGGCTTCTATCTTGGTTCAATCGGTGGTCCTGCCGCCATTCTTTCGCTCAACAGCATCAAGAGCATCGAATGTGTCGAATATCCCGAACTGGGCATGGAAGCAGTGTGGAAGATTGAAGTGGAAAACTTCCCAGCGTTCATCCTCGTAGACGATAAGGGTAACGACTTCTTCCAAACTCTTTCTCCCGCCTGCGCCTGCGGACATTGATAAAAGTTTCCATAACCATTGCCGTGGTGCGAATGCCTTTTGCGTTCGTACCACGGCAATCGTTTGCGCTAAAAGCCTATTCTGTCGGCCTGCAATGCCTGCCGGCCATGACGCAAAACACACATCGAAAGCGTGCCTCCTCATCTGTTCATCCACGCTCCTTTCTCCTGTTTCATCATAAAATCGTAACTTTGCGAGTATGAAGATAGAAGAGATTTTATCGCTCTACGCCCAGCATCCGGGTGTGGAGGGTTTGTTGCGTGTGATTAAAGGAAAGCAACAGCCCGTACAAGTACATTGTACGGGGTTGCGGGCTTCGTCCTCCGCTGTAGCGATGGCCGCTGTTGGCTCAAAGGTTGCACGCCCATTCCTGTGCGTAATGCGTGATGAGGAAGAGGCTGGCTATTTCTACAACGACCTCGTCCAATTGCTTGGGAACGATAAGGTTTTATTCTATCCATCGGCCTTTCGGCGGGCAGCAAAGTATGCACAGCACGATGCTGCCAATGAAATTTTACGCACAGCCACCTTGGAACGTCTCGCCTCCTTTGAGGAGAATGGGCAGTCGCTCTTTGTGGTGACACACCCTGCGCCACTTGGTGAGCGCATCGCCTCAAAAGCGAACCTCAGCGAGCGGACACTGCGTCTTCAACAAGGCGACACCTACGATTTGGTGGCTCTTGAAAAACAACTTCGGGACTTAGGTTTCACCCCCTGCGACTATGTTTACGAACCGGGCGAATATGCCCTGCGGGGTAGCATCCTCGACATTTTTTCTTACAGCTCGGAACTTCCCTATCGCCTCGACTTCTTCGGCGATGAGATTGATAGTATCCGTACGTTTGAGATAGAGACACAGCTCTCCAAGGAGCGTTGCGAGCGCATCAGCGTTGTGCCTCCTGTGGCCATGACGGGCGAGCGTGTGTCGCTGGGACACTTTCTGCCACCAAGCACTCTTATCGTAACGCCCGACTTGCCTTATATCATCGATTCCGTTCACCAAATTTACGCCACAGGGTTCACGGCTGCCGCCCAAGCTGAGCAGGAAGCCGAAGGCACACCACCGCTCGACAAAGCGACATGGCTCGTCGATGGCGATGTGGTGCAGCAAGATCTTTCGCCATTTTCCACAGTGAGTTTTGGTGGTCGCACCCCAGAAAAAGACCATCGCCTCATCTCGTTTCACACCGTGGCGCAACCTACGTTGCACAAGAACTTCGACCTTGCTCGTGGCACATTCATCGACCTTCAAGACCAAGGCTACAAAATTTATATCCTTGCCGATAGCGACAAACAAACCGAACGTTTGCGCCACATCTTCGATGAGCTTGATGCGCAACCCATGGCTGTGGCGAGGGTCGACTTCACGCCCGTGCAAAAGACTTTGCATGAAGGATTTCGAGATGAAGACCTCAAAGTTGGCTTTTTCACCGACCATCAAATCTTTGATCGCTTCCACAAGTATTCCCTCCGTAGCGAAACGGCACGCAATGCCAAGATGGCACTGACGCTCAAGGAGCTTCAGCAATTTTCCGTGGGCGACTTTGTGGTACATATCGACCACGGCGTGGGACGTTTTGCAGGACTTGTGCGTGTGCCCACCGATGGTGGCGAGATGCAGGAGATGATAAAACTGACTTACGACCGTGGTGACGTGGTGCTTGTCCCCATCCACGCCCTTCACAAAGTGAGCAAATACAAAGGGCGAGAGGGCACAGCTCCCACACTCTCCCGCCTCGGCACTGGCGCATGGGAGCGCATCAAGGAGAAGACCAAGAAGAAAATCAAGGACATTGCCCGCGATTTGATTTTGCTCTACTCCGAGCGTCAGCGGGAAAAGGGATTTGCTTTCAGCGCAGACACTTATATGCAACACGAGTTGGAAGCCAATTTTGCCTACGAGGACACCCCCGACCAACTCAAGGTCACTCAGGAAGTGAAAGCCGACATGGAGAGTCCGCGCCCGATGGATCGCCTCGTGTGTGGTGATGTGGGATTTGGCAAAACGGAGATTGCCGTGCGTGCCGCCATGAAAGCGGCAGCCGATGGCAAGCAAGTGGCGGTGCTCGTACCCACCACCGTACTGGCATTCCAACACTATAAGACCTTTTCTTCACGCCTCAAGGATTTCCCCGTGCGTGTCGATTATCTCACCCGAGCACGCACGCCTAAGCAAAGCAAGGAATTGCTCAAAGATTTGGCCGAAGGGAAAATCGATATTCTCGTTGGCACACACAAACTCATCGGTAAATCGGTCAAATTCCACGACCTTGGTTTGCTCATCATCGACGAGGAGCAAAAGTTTGGCGTGGCCGTCAAAGAGCGTTTGCGCCAACTCAAAGTAAACGTAGACACCCTTACGCTCTCCGCCACTCCCATCCCCCGCACCTTGCAGTTCTCCCTCATGGGTGCGCGCGACTTCTCCACCATCCAAACTCCACCGCCCAATCGTCATCCTATCCACACCGAAGTGCACACCTTTGGACATGACATCTTGGCCGAAGCTGTGAACTTTGAAATGAGCCGTAACGGGCAAGTCTACATCGTCACGCATCGCATCGCCCAGCTCGAAACCCTGCGCCGTATGTTGCAACAGTATGTTCCTGATGCCCGCATCGTCACAGGCCATGGACAGATGCCTCCCGATGAGTTGGAGAAAGTCATTCTCGACTTCGTCAATTACGACTACGATGTGCTGATTTCGACCACAATCATTGAGAATGGCATCGACATTCCCAACGCCAATACTATTATCATAGACGGGGCACACCACTTCGGGCTCTCTGACCTTCACCAAATGCGTGGGCGCGTTGGTCGTGGCGGACGCAAAGCCTTTTGCTACCTTCTCGCCCCGCCTCTGTCGTTGCTCCCCAACGAGTCGCGCCGCCGATTGCAAGCCATCGAGCAATTCTCCGACCTCGGCAGTGGCATACACATCGCCATGCAAGACCTCGACATCCGTGGCGCAGGCAATATGCTCGGAGCGGAACAGAGCGGATTCATTGCCGACCTTGGCTATGAAACCTATCAAAAGATACTCGCCCAAGCGGTGTCCGAACTCAAGATAGACGAGTTTGGCGACCTTTTCAAGGACAAGCTGGAAGAGGAGCGCACGGCAGAGTTCTTTGTGGACGACTGCTTGGTGGACGGAGATATTAAGGCATTCTTCCCCGAAACATATGTTCCCGGCGGTAGCGAGCGCATGTTGCTCTATCGGGAGCTGGATGGTTTAACGAGCGACGATGCTGTCGATCGCTTCCGCCAACGGATGATCGACCGCTTTGGCCCGCTTCCAGAAGAGGGCGAAGAGTTGCTCCGCATCGTGCCATTGCGCCAACTCGGACGTAAGCTCGGATGTGAACGTCTCCAACTCAAACGCCATCGTCTCACGCTGACTTTCATTCAGAACGCCAACCACGCTTTCTTCAAAAGCCCCGTCTTCGATAAGGTGATACAATATGCGATGACCCATTACCACACCTGCGAACTCAGCGACCAAAACGGCCGGCGACGCATGACCATCAAAGACGTCACCACCATCAGCCAAGCCCTCGACACTTTGCAACAGGTGTTGGGAAAGACTATATAAACCTTCTTAGTATAAATAACTTTATATGAAAACAACCTATCTAAAATGCCTCTGCGCCGCTATCGCGCTTTCATGTCTATCAACCGCCCATGCACAACAGACGGGGAAAACCGACCGTCTCCGCCATCGGAGTATCAACGTTGAACTCTTTGGTCCTTATCTCTTAGGAGGCATCAGCTATGATGCCCGATTTAAGAAGACCTCACCTTGGGGTTTCCGCACAGGGCTTGGCTTTGGCCTAGCAAAGAGTGGTGGCTTCTTCGGATCAAGCAATTCCACCGCTTACAGCATCCCCATAGAAGCGAACTATCTGCTGGGGAAGAAGCGAAGCAAATTGGAGCTCGGACTTGGTGTGAACCTCGGACTCTATCACGACAAGTATGAAATCCTTTTCCCACTTGTAAGCGGGAGTTTGGTGAAAGCTTCAACCAACCACTTCGATGCTTTTGCCTTTGCCACCATCGGCTACCGCTACGTATCGAAACGTGGTTTCCAATTCCGCTGTGGCATCACGCCAGCCGTTGTCATGACCAACAATCGTGACAATGGAGGAGAAGTTTATCTTGCCCCCTTCTTCAGTTTCGGCAAGGCCTTTTAAGAAGTTGCGACTGGCAAATCCTGCATCAAATGCGCTCTAAGACAAAGCCTCATTTCTTTATATGAATTTAACACACCACTTGCAAAAGGCGCATAGATGTATTATCTTTGCAATAGCACAAAAGGCAGAACGACAGCTAATGGTCGTTCTGCCTTTCTTTTTGCGCCCCAAACAGGCTTTTCTGCAAGCGCAACCAGTAAATTCACGAGGCGCTTCGCAGAAAAATTCCAAGCCTTAGCTTCTCCATTTGGAGCGCAAATTGATAGACCGGTTATGTCGCAAAGTTAAAAAACAAAAAAACATCATCTTGACACGATGCGTAATACCATAGGAATGATGTTTCTAAAAGTAGAACAATAATCAAGCGAGATATATTCAAACAACTTGCAAAAATCGCAAATCTCTCTCCCCAATAAAAAATCACTTATTTTCTTTTGTATATGATTTTTTGTTTGTAATATTGCAAATATCAAGGATAATCCATTTTTTAATAGAAAAAACTTATTACTATTTTTCAATAATAGAGAACACCGACCTGCGACACAAGAGTGATCGCTTGGTAATTCTTATGTGTCGGTGCAATGGGGTCAAAGCCCAGCTTTGTGTGTTTGATACTCCAAGTAGGGCAGTTTTGTTTTCTTGTCGAAGCGGATAGGAAGCCAAAGATAGCGTGCATCTATGGGATGATGGGGACGCCATTCGTCGGCCATGAAGAGAAAATGATGCTTGCTCGTTTGCAAGATAAAAGTGCCTTGTGTACCAAAGGTCTTTTCCGCCCCCTCACCACGACAAGGGTTGCCATGGTAGGTCCACGGGCCTGTAATGGTCGGTGCAGAGAAGAGGCGCGCTGCATTGGGTGTCCACCCCGTACATCCCGAAGCAATGAGCCAATAGCGACCATGGCTAAAGAAGAGTGTGGGCGCTTCGTTTTGTCCTCCCGGAGCGATGCGCCAATAGCGTCCCGTATGGGCGGTGTAGTCGGGTGTTAGTTCGGCCAACTGAAGGGTCAAGTTGTCTTCCGACGAATAGAGATGATAGGCTTTGCCATCCTTGTCAACGTAGAGTGTCATGTCGCGTGCCATTTGTCCTCCTGCCCTATCGCGGCCTACGAACAAGCCTGTGGCAATGGCTTTGCGCCATTGTGGTGTCCACCATTCTTTATAATTCTCTGGACGAAGCAAAGCGACGGCGGCTGTGTCAATGTTCTCTGGCCATCGTCCGGGATTGATGCGTCCAGAGCGCAAGTAGCGAAAAGGGCCAGCGGGCGACTTGCTCACCGCTACAGCCGAACGTGCTGCGCCATAGCCTTGCCCTTTCAGCTCAAGATGAAACCACAGGACAAACTCTTTGGTGCGCGGATTGTAGATAACTTTTGGGCGTTCCATCGTGCATCCGCGTTCGATGTCGCTTCCAACGCTATCGGAAACACTGAGTGCCACTCCCTCGTTGTGCCAGTGGCGAAGGTCGGTCGAAGAATAGCAAGTGATGCCCACGAGGGCGGCTGAGGTGTTGTCGCTTTTGTGTTCCCCATACCAATAGTAGCGTTTGCCATAGCGCAAGATACCGCCACCATGAGCATTGATATGTACACCATCAGTATCGGGCCATATCGCACCGTTGTTTTGTCCCATCAAACAAAGAGGGAGGAAGAATAAGAGGAGGAACTGTTTCATTGACTTCAAACCAATCATATTACTTCAATGCAGAATAGGGTGGCACTTCAGGGAGGAAATCCACTGTTCCAGTATCGTAGCGGAGATGGCAACAGATGTGGCGAAGACCATTGGAAACAATCAAATAGTCGGCACGGAGCACACTGTTATAGGACTGAATTTGTGTGAATACTGCTTGTGTGATTTCCACCGTAGGAGCTTTGTATTCGCAGATGAGACGTGGCCGACCACCTGCGTTATCGTAGAGGATACTATCGCACCGCCGAGGGACGCCTCCAACAGTGATGCTCACCTCGTTCGCCAAGAGAGCCGGCGGATAACCGAGATGCTCCACGAGATAGTGGGTGAAGTGTTGGCGTACCCATTCCTCAGGTGTCAAGGTCAGCCACCGGCGGCGCAGAAAGTCGAAAATTTGTGTCCGCTCGCCTTGTCGCCTTATTTTTATCTCGTAAGGAGGGAGGTTTAATGCTTGCATTTTCCTATTTTTGCAGTTACAACTTATGGCAACCGATGTGTTTGCTCCCAAACGCAAAAGAGAAGACATACACACAACAGTTGCCAACACAAATTTACGCTTTCTTTTATGAATCGACAAGACATCGTGGAGAATTGGCTCCAACGCTACACCAAGCAACCTTTAGACTCTTTCGGCAAACATATCCTCTTGACCAATTTCAACAACTACGTGGATATGTTCTGCGAAGAAATGGGTATAGAAACAGCTCCCTACGAGGGCAATATGCGCGCTGTGACTGCCAATGGCATCACGATGATAAACTTCGGCATCGGTAGTCCCAACGCAGCTTTGGTCATGGATTTATTAAGTGCCATCAAACCTAATGCTTGCTTGTTTTTGGGGAAGTGTGGCGGGATTGACGACAAGACTCGCTTGGGCGACTACATCCTCCCTATCGCTGGCATCCGTGGCGAGGGTACATCAACCGACTACTTCCCTCCTGAAGTGCCCGCTCTCCCCGCTTTTATGCTACAACGTGCCGTATCAACAGCCCTGCGCGACAATCACCAAGACTATTGGACAGGCACAGTCTATACTACCAACCGCCGTGTGTGGGAACACGATGAGCGTTTCAAGCAGTATCTCTTAGACACTCGTGCCATGGCCATCGACATGGAAACAGCCACGCTCTTCACAACAGGCTTCTACAACCACATCCCTACTGGCGCACTGCTCCTCGTGTCGGACAATCCGATGTATGCCGAAGGTATCAAAACAGAAGCCAGTGACCGCAAGGTAACGGAAAACTATGCCAAGACCCACGTGCGCATCGGCATCGAAGCCATGCGCTTGATCATGGACCAGCGCAAGACGGTGCGTCATTTGAAATACGAGTGGTAACGCTCTGCCTGCACCTCCGTTCACACCCTCACACTTCCCCACCATGGCTCCTCTAAAAGGAAAATCCACTACTGCTCTTTACGAAGAAATTGCCCATGAAATAGAGGCTGGTCGCTTTGCACCCGTCTATATTCTCATGGGTGAGGAAAGCTTTTACATCGACCGCTTGACCGACTTACTCGTAGACACCCTTATCCCTGAGGAGCAACGCGATTTCGATCTCAGCACTTTTTTCGGAGCTGACACGCAGATAGAACAGGTGATCATGGCGGCACGCGAATTTCCAATGATGGCCACCCGCAAGGTGGTGGTCCTTCGGGAAGCGCAAGCTCTTGTTTCCTCTGGAGGGAAAAACAATGCAAAAGAACAGCTCGACCGCTTGGAGCTCTATCTCCGACAGCCGCAACCCAATACAGTGCTTGTGGTCTGCTATAAAGATGGTGTGCTCGATCGGCGTTCCAAGATGATGGCGCAGGCCGCTAAGTTGGGCGTGGTTTTCAATGCCGAAAAGCTCGACAACAAAGGCTTAGCCACTTTTGTGCGCAATTATGTCACAAGCAAAAAAGGGAAGATCGAAGCCGATGCGGCTGTGACATTGGTCGACTTTGTGGGCAACGACCTTAGCCGACTCGCCAGCGAAGCCGACAAACTCCTGTTGGCCAAGGGTACTATCGCACCGAGCATCACGCACGAACTCGTTGTACGCAACATCGGGGTCAGCAAGGAATACAACATCTTTGAACTTCAAGATGCGCTCGTGCGCAAAGATGTGCTAAAGGCAAACCGCATCATACAGTTCTTTGACAGCAATGCCAAAGAATATCCGCCGATGCGCTATCTGCCTGTGCTTTTTAAGTTCTTCTCTAACATCCTCATCGCCCACTACTCGCCCGATAAAACACCCGATGGACTGGCCACTTGGATGGGTATGTCGGCAGGCCAAATTCGCTATGGCATCATTCCAGCCATGCAAGCTTTCTCGCCGATGAAAACGCTCAACATTATCGCTTTGATTCGGCGCACAGACGCACGTACCAAAGGCGTGGGCAATCCGTCCATCTCCGATGGTGATCTCATACGCGAGCTCATCTACTTTATCTTACATTAAGAGAAGCCTCTTAAAAAACAATCGGTCTTCGCCCTGCTATCGCAGAGCGAAGACCGATGTCGTAGGGCGAAGACCAACGATTATTGTACAATATTTAGCTCATCAATGACGTAACGGCTACCGCCAAAGATTTCCGTTACCCAAAGAATAAAGCGAATGTCAGCAGCTATTGTGCGCTGCAATTTGATGTCATATTCCAAATCACCGCCTAAGCCTTCGAGATTGCCATCGAAAGCGCACCCGATAAGTTGGCCTTTAGCATTGAGCACTGGCGAACCGGAATTGCCTCCCGTAATGTCGTTTGTAGTGATGAAGCAAGCTGGGAGTTTGCCATCCTTACGGGCATAACGCCCATAGTTCTTGGCGTCATAAAGTTCGCGCATACGGGGATGGAGCACATAGTCGGGGTTCTTCGCATCTTCCTTGGCAATCATACCATCGAGGGTCGTTTCATACCCATACTTCTGTCCTTCTACATTGTGCAAATCGGCAACATGTCCATAGGTAAGACGCAGTGTACTATTGGCATCGGGAGCTTTTGACCACTCATTCATTTCACAAAGAGCACGAACAAAAGTAGCTTCCAAGTCGCCTTTGGTTAAGTCGAAGTTATTGTAAGCCTCTATAATGCTAAGGTATTTCTCCCTCACCTCCCTCAAGCGGAACACAGGGTCATTGTCATAGGCCTTTTGATCTTTCTTCTTCAACATCTTCTGCATACGCACAGAATCGGTGAAAACAGACTTCGTATATAACGCATCAACGAATGACAAGGCTTCCTTCTCACTGCCAAAGTCAAAAACATTGAATGGCAAACGCTTCTCCTTGTAATAAAGGCGTATCATATCTTTCATCAAAGCATGACTATTCTTTGCCTCTGCTTTAGAAAGTACATTCTCTGCGATATTGGCTGTTTCTTCTTCTGAAAACATATAATCTTGGGCCTTTTCTGCTACTCTGAAAAGCCCATTTAACATGCGAAGTGCCTGCCCAGCAAGCATCACATCATGGATACTATCACCATAAACACGATAGACGCTGTCGAGGCGTTCCGCTACATGAACATACTCTGGGCAGTTGTTCTTTTGCGCCCAAGCCTTCAGTTGAGTGGCACGAGTGTGGGCTTTCTCGATGAGCCGTTCACGGTCAATAACCACGGTTTCGCCTTCAAACTTTTTGCTGGCATTGCCGAGGTCGAAATAGTCATTGGCAAGGGCTAAGTTCTCGGCTTTATCGGCCTGCATCCGCTTCCAAAGATGCTCCATCTTCAACTTGAATGGCAAAATGATTGCGGGATAATAGTCATTCTTGAGGAAAGAAAGCTGGCCTGCTGTGAGGTTGCGCTGCGTCTGCCCCGGAAAACCCATTATCATTGCATAACTGCCTTCAGAAACACCTTCGAGCGAGATGGGCAAAGCCCGACGGCACTTCAAAGGCTTATTAGCGGCAGAATACTCAGCAGGATTGCCATTCTCATCGGCATAAATACGGAAGATAGCAAAGTCGGGATTGTGACGAGGCCACACCCAGTTGTCAGAGTTACCTCCGAACTGCGCCACATTCTGCGGAGGATTGACCACCAAGCGAATATCCGGGAACTCTTGCGTATAGACCATATAATAGCGGTTACCGCTGTAAAAACTATACAATCGTGCATCCATGCCCGGACGATTCGCATATTCTGTATCCATCAACCACTTGTAGCCGATGCGTTCCAACACTTCATCATCCGTGAGAACAGCAAGATTTATTTTCTCACGGCGCGCATAAGTTTGAATGGCTGTTGTCACATCCTCAATGCGCACGATAAACCTAAATGTGAGTTCAGGCACAGGCACTTCTTCTGCACGGCTTTTGGCAAAAAAGCCATCTTGCAAATAATTCTTATCCATCGTGGACATGGCATGAACGCTCTCGAAGCCACAATGGTTATTGGTCAGAATAAGGCCATCCTTAGAAATGATTTCACCTGTGCAACCTCCGCCAAAAATGCCTACTACTTCACGCAATGATGGGTGCTGCTCGCTATACAACTCACTAACGGGCATCTGCAAGCCTGCCTTGCGTAAGGAATCGACAAGATGTTGCTCTTGAATCATTTGGAGCAACCACATTCCTTCATCGGCACGCGCTTGAAACGCCCCTACCAACAAGGCAATGAAGAGGAATAACTTTTTCATAGAAAGCTCTTTATTAAGGGATTATTATTCTTGAGTAGCTTTGAGCAAGGGGATATGCTTCATCTGTTTCTGAATGGCCAAACTGCGGCGTTGCATATAAGCACTTGGGGTTTTGGAGCTGTACTTGCGAGGATTGGGTAAGGTGGCCGCAATCAGCGCACAATCGGCACGGCGAAGTTCCGATGCGGAACAGCTGAAATGTTCCTGTGCCACAGCTTCTGCGCCATAAATACTTTCGCCCATCTCGATGGAATTGAGATACACTTCCATGATGCGTTCTTTCGACCAAAGGTGTTCAATCAGAAAAGTAAAATAGACTTCAAAGCCTTTCCGCACCCACGAGGAAGTGGGCCAAAGGAAAACATTCTTAGCCGTCTGCTGGCTGATGGTGCTACCACCACGGATGCGTCGCCCTTCCATGCGTTCTTCTACCGCATCAACGATGGCTTCTGTATCAAAACCGCTATGGCTCAAAAACTTTTGATCTTCAGAGGCAATCACTGCTACGGGCAAGTAAGGAGACATCTCCTCCAGTGGCACCCAAGTATGCGACCAAAAGGGCGACTTGCCATCCGAAACATTCTCCACCCCACGAATGAGCATCAAAGGGGTAATATAAACAGGTAGGAAGCGATAGATGATAACGGCCAAAACGCTCGAAGCGAAAAAGGCAATCAGCATCCACTTGAAAAGCTTAAAAAGGATATTCATCTATTTCCTTAATGCGTTATGCGCCAAGCGCAAAGACTGTGGCATCCTTGAGCTTGGCGCATGGTTCTATTTTGGTTATCTGATTTTAGAAAGGAAGGTCGTCCTCTGCGGGCATTTCGCTTGCTGAAGGAGCTGGGATGCTCGTAGCAACAGGTTCTACTCCCGAAGCAACAGGCGATGCTCCTCCCACAGGTGCTCCTGCTTCAGCAGGCACTACACGCCAAGCGCGCACGCTGTTGTACCAACGGCCGTTATATTCACGAGCGTCAATGTCGAAAGAGACAGTGAGTTGCTGGCCTACTTGGATGTTAAACTGTTGCAAACGATCCTCGCCAAAGACTTCAAAAACGCACTTCTTGGGATACTGCTCAACAGTTTCAATAACAAACTCTTGCGTCTTCCATGAATTGCCTGTGCGTGCAGAGACACCACCACGAGGTTCGAGCGCTGCAATAATTCTTCCTGTAATTTCCATTATCAAACTATGATTATTATTTCTTGCGAAGTTACGATTTTCTTTTGAACTTAAAGGCTTCCCTCCTCTTTTTTCTACCCTCTCGCATCCGCCACCATCCCGTTAGAAGCACCAACAACGTGAAACCTCCAAAGAGAAAGGTGAAGAGTTCTGTGCCTATCTTTCCGATGAAAGGGACGTAGATGCGCCCTGTATGCACCTCCAAGGCATACTGCCAAAGTGAGAATGGTGTCTTTTCCAAGTCAGCGGGTTGCGCCAAGAAGTCGGTTTTCTTATAGAAGGGAGGGTGCGGTGTACGCTCCACGACACCGGCATCGTACAATACCATTTGCGCTCTGCCATCTCTGTGGACTACGATGCCTGAAACGGCATGCTCCGAAACAGGACGGGCGTGAGCCGACGCATCTACGGCTTGTCGCGTAAAATAGTTGACTATTTTCGTCTCATCAAGATAAACCTCGAAAGCTCCCGAAAAAGAGCCGACGAGCCAACTACCATCCTTTTTTTGCACCAATGCGTTTACCCCCATAGGACTCATTGGTGGCTGGACCGACCAACGCTGTGGCACATCGCCCAAATGCTTGCAAACATAAAATCCTGTGGAAGTGGACAAAAGCCACTGCTTGCGGTGATAGTCGTAGCGAATGGCTCGGAAGCGTTCGTGCCAAGGGTTGGAACTATACAAGCTACTTAGACGCCAAGGCTCTACACGATGAAACACAAAAGCCAACAGCAATGGCGGACGCAATGCCCACCCTGTGACAACCACAAAAAGCAAAGGCAGCAACCAATGCCACCCCCAGCCACGATGCCAACGCAGGAGTTGTTGCAAACGCCGACTACGTTGCTGCCGCAATGCTGGCGAGGCATCGCGCAAGTGGCGATGTCGAAGTAGGAAAAAGTATATCCCAGTGACACTAATCCCTATCAACAATATACCCAGCAGGTCTACGGCCAATTTTCCCGCTGTGCCGAAAAACTCTCCGCTGTGCAAAGCCCATACAATCTGAAAGAGTAGCGTGCCCCATTCATGGTTCTTAGAAGGAGGCACATTTACCACAGTCCAATCTGTCGCTTCGGTTCTACGCAACAACAAGTGCGAGCGAGTGAGCACCATCAAGCTATCACCTTTTACATAAAGGTCTGCGATGCGTTCAGCAAGAGTGTCTGGCAAAGTTTGTTCCTGCCACGTCCGTTGTCCAACGAGGCTATATAATCGAAATTGAGAAGCCGCCCACACTACGCCTTGCGCATCCTGCACCATCGCCACAATTTTACGTTCATCTGCTCCCGGTGCAAAACCATCGTTCAATTCCACGGCTTTTTCTCTAAAGCTGCTATCCGTAGCCCATACTCCAGTAGCACCATAAAGATAGGTTGCTTGCTTCGTTTGCAAAGTGGCACGCAAGGCTGCATTGTTCCAATCTTCGATTTGATACGCCTTTGGCAACAGCCACCGAGGCACATTCACTTCTGCCCATAGCGCGCGGTGATTGATAATGATGCCTGAAAGGGCACTTAGAGCGAGGAACACGAAGAGGGCGACCCCGACATATCTATGTAGGCTTTTTGCACAAAGTTTTTTCATCTATACTCATCACTATTATTCGCCTGCGAAGATACACACTTTCATCCATATAGCTTTCTTCTCTCCCTCGCAATAAAACGCATCGGGGCGACCCCAAAAGGAGTCGCCCCGATATTTGAAATGCTAAACGTGGTTTAGTTCTTCTCGATAGTACCGATAGAAACGCGGTTCCATTCGGGCTCAGAGAATACGTTACCTACGCCCAAACCTTCAGTAGAGATGCGGTCTGCAGCGATCTTGTAACGCTTAACGAGAGCTGTCTTAACAGCCTCTGCACGAGCAGTAGAGAGCTTTTGGTTGAGCTCAGCGTTACCTTCTGGAGAAGCGTAACCCTTAATAACAACCTTAGCGTCCTTGTTGTTCTTCAAGAAGATTGCGATACGCTCTACGTTAGGCTCTTGAGCACGTTCGATGAAGCTCTTACCTTGCTTGAAGTAAACGTAGATGTCCATATCCTTAGTTGTCTTCTGAACAACTGTAGGCTTTTGGTTGCGAGCAGCGTTGAGCTGGTTTTGGAGGTCATTGAGACGACCGTTCAAACCGTTGATCTGAGCATCCTTGTCACCGAGTTGGCCACGGAGGCTGTTGATTTGAGCGTTCAAACCATCAACTTCAGCTTGGTCGTAAGGACGAACGTTGATGAAGTGGTGGTAGCCGTTGCTGTTCTTGAAGTGGTAAGTCAAACCTGCAGTGAGTTCGAAACGAGCATCACTCTTCTCGAAACGAGCACCGTAAGTCTTGCCATAACCTTGATAGTGTTGACCATCGAGGTTGTAAGTGATAGCTGGCTTCACAGAAACTGTCCAAGCCTTGCTCTCACCGAGGTTGAAATCGAAGTCGAGACCGAACTTAGCACCGAAGAAATCAGTACCTTCTTCACCCCATGCAGTTGCACCACCTACGAAGTTGTAGTTGTAGCTAAAACCTCCACGACCTTGAACTTCAAAAGTACGAGGAGTACCCTTGTAACCCAAGAAGAGGTTAGAGAAGTTTACCTTACCGAATACTACACCAGTAACTTGGTCGATAGCTGTGTGGCTTGGAGTTGTGTTTACATAAGCACCACCCTCAATACCAGTTGCGAAAACAGGGCTCCATTGCTTAGTGAGTTCGAGACCGAAAGTCAAGCGAGCACGCTTTTGGAGGTTGCTCCAGCTGAAAGGCTGAACAGGGCTAACAGCACCAACGTTTACACCTACGGACCAGTTGTCCAAGAACTTGTGGCTAGACAAGGCAGTGGCCTGGTTCTGAGCGCTGGCAGTAGCTACCATAGCGGCAGCGGCTGCAAGAGTAAAAATCTTCTTCATATAAGAAATTGATAAACTAATTAATATTTCTCTTTCTATATCGTGTGCAAATAACATTGGACGCGTCCAAAACAAACGTTGCACATAGTTTCAAATTGTATTTTGCCTCACCCAGTTGTCGTATTACGGCACAATGAGACTTATGATTTTGGTGCAAAGATACAACTCTTTCTTTATACAAGCGCCATATATGCGACATTTTTTTCAATGTCCTCCTCAAAATTAGCCAATTGCGTGGTTGTTTTGACCACTTCAAATAACAAATCATCTTCTTTTTTCTATATTTACAGCAAAGAAACACCCTGAACCAAGATATGCAAAAGCATTTTTGAAGTGAAAATGTCCCGCTTTCTTTTGGTGAAGTCGAAAGGATAGTTTATTTTTGTAGATAGAAATGAGGCCACACCTTGCGCTTCGCAAACAAAGCACACTCATATATAATATATAATAGCATTCACAATGGAAAATCAAAATCCTCAAGAACAACAGTTTCAAATCGAACTCTCTCCCGCTGTAGCAGAAGGCGTTTACGCTAACCTCGCAGTGTTGACACACTCTCACGCTGAAGTAGTGTTGGACTTCATCGCCGTAATGCCCGGCATGCCTAAGGCCAACGTGAAGTCACGTGTCATCTTGGCTCCCGAACACGCCAAGCGTTTGCTCTTCGCTTTGAACGACAACATCCAAAAGTACGAAGCAGAGTTCGGCACCATCACGCTTCCTCAAGCAGAACCTGCCGCTGAAGCTGGTCGCACAGCCGCTCCTTTCGGTGT
>JALFTM010000099.1 GCA_022788345.1 Bacteroidales bacterium | reverse complement strand
CTGCTTCTTCGCCTCTGTGGCTTCGGTGGCATTCATCACGTTGTTGATGATCACATTGTAGTAGTAGAGGCGGTTGTAGGACATGACCCACATATCGTCGCTCTCCGACTCGCCGAAGACTTCCTTTTGGAAGGTATAGAGATTTTTGATGGAACTGCTCACCGTGTTCATGCCCTGCGAGTAGTCGCTTTCCGACTTATCGGGGAAGAACACATCATCGGTCATATAGATCGGATAAGTGGCCGACGCTTTCAAGACATCCGCTTCGTTGAGCATGGCTTCGTAGTCGGCGACGGTGACGGGAATGATTTCTCCCTTGGGCTGAATGTCCAAATAGTTGTCGCATGAAGCGAACAAGGCGCATGCGAACAAGGACGCTATGATGGTTTGATATAGTTTCATTGTCGTAGGTCTTTTAGAAAGTAGCTGAAATACCGATAGTCCATGTAGCAGGCACTTTGATGCCTCTTTCGCCCCAGCCATAGCCGGTGGTGCTCATACTCTCTGGATCAACTCCCTTATTGTTGGCTGCCCACGTGAGTAGGTTTTGGGCTTGGAGGGTGAGCGACAAGGCCGATAAGCCCCATGGCGCAATGAGAGGTTTGTCGAAGTTGTAGGTGAGCGACAGGTCTCTGAGCTTCATGTAGTCGCCCTTGATGACATGGATATTGGCTGTGTACCAAGGATGAAGGTCTGTGTTGGTGTCAAGCGCACCGCCAGTGATAGCTGGTGTTGTGTTGGGGTTCTGCTCGTCGCCCGGCTGTCTCCATGCGTTGAGGATGCCTCTGTAGATGTTGGTGGTTGGAGGCAAAGACAGGTAGGCTGCGGCCTCATCACGCAAGACATGTCCGCCATAGTAGACCAGCATGAACGAGAGGTCGAAGTTCTTGTAGGAGAACGTGTTGGAGAGCGACCCCGTGAAGCGAGGCACACGCGTGCCAGAGTATTCCAAATCGGCAATATCGGTCACTTCGGAGGCGATATCATTCTCACTGCCATTGACATAATACAATGGCGTGCCGTTTTCAGAAGAGAGCTTAGCGAAGCGGTGGCTGAACACGGCGCCGATGGGGTAACCCTTAACGGAGGCATAGCCATCGGTGTAGCTGAACACGTTGGCGTTGTTGTCTTCGACATCCGTCAATTTGTTCTTGTTATAGCCAAAGGTAAGCGATGAGTTCCAGTGGAAGTTTGGACTTTGAATGATGCGACCATTCAACGCCACTTCAATGCCTCGGTTGTACATGGCTCCATAGTTGAGCATCACCTTGTCCCAGCCCAAAGTGGGGTCAGCATCTCGGTTGGCGAGGAGGTCTGTGGTGCGCTTGTTATAGAGGTCGATGCTTCCCGATAGGCGGTTGTTGAAGAGCGAGAAGTCGATACCAAAATTGACCGTTCCTGTCTTCTCCCATCTCAAAGTGGGATTGGCGGGGTTCTTGATGCTTGAACCGAAATCGTTGATGAGGGTGTTGTAGCGCTGTGCATACAAGGTGAGGTAAGGGCCTGCATCCTTTGGCACGTTGCCACCGATACCATAAGTGAGGCGGAACGTAAGGTTGTTCAGCCATGGTGCATTGTCCTTGAGGAAGTTTTCTTTGTGGGCATGCCAGCTACCACCCAGCGACCAAAGCGGACGGTACTGATATTTCGGATCGGTGCCAAAGAGGTTCGACTGGTCGATACGGATGCTTCCCGTGAAGTCGTATTTGCCATCGAAGGCATAAGAGGCATTGGCATAGAACGAAACGTATCTGTCTTCGCGTTCATAGAGGTAGTTGTAGTTGGTAAACTCCCAATTGAATTGGCCTCCCAAGGCTTCCGTATTCGACAGATTGCTAAGCTCCGAGGGCGTGATGGGTTTATAGCCCAAGCTGTTTCTATCGTAGCCCATGTAGTAGACCGATGTGCCAGTTGTCTTTACCCGTCTGCGCTCTGCACCAGCAATGGCGGTAACATAGTGTTTGCCGAACTCCTTGGCAAAATTGAGTTGGGTGCGGAATGTATAAGAACTCAAGCTACCACGGGTTTGGCTGAACTGCCCGCCGTTGGGCACGTTGAGATACAGCTCATCGGCATCGCTATCGTACTGCGCTGCGTTATTGACCATACTCCGCACAGTGTAGGAGTTCCTACTATACTCGTTCTCGTTCTTAGATGCTGTGTTCTCGCTTTGGAACTTGACATCGAGATTGAGATAATCGGTGAGCTTGAAGTTCAAGCCAAACTGCATACGATAGTAGTTCTCGCTATTGCTGTAAGCCTCTTGGCTACGGTTGGTGATAGGGCTATATGTTTCATCGTTCAGACCGAGTGCCGTGAGGCGTTCCAGTTCGTAGAGCGACTTCCTTGTAGGGATGTTCAAGGTGTTGCCGTTCTCATCTTTCAACAGATAATAGGAGGGGTAGCTCTTGTAAAAACCGAGATAAGAACCCATCCCGCTATCGCCCTTACTGCGTGTGAAACTCGTGGCCACGCCCAAATCGGCTGTCAGCCACTTGAAGAAATTGACATTGTCGCGCAA
>JALFTM010000098.1 GCA_022788345.1 Bacteroidales bacterium | reverse complement strand
TAACTTCGCCCTCGTAATCCAAACCTATTAAATTATGGAACTGACGAAGAAACTTCTTGCAGAGAAGCTCCTCGCCGTAAAGGCCGTAAAGGTGCAACCCGAATCGCCTTTCACTTGGGCCAGCGGTTGGCGCTCGCCTTTTTATTGCGACAATCGACTGACATTGTCATTCCCCGCCTTGCGTGGCTTTGTAAAGATTGAATTGGCACGCACCATCTTAGAGCAGTTTCCAGAAGTCGAAGCCATTGCAGGTGTAGCAACTGGTGCCATTGCACAAGGCGCACTCGTAGCAGATGAGCTTCAGCTTCCCTTTGCCTACGTTCGCTCCAAAGCCAAAGACCATGGCATGACCAACCTCATAGAGGGTCACATCCAATCTGGTGCTAAGGTCGTAGTTGTAGAAGACCTTATCTCCACAGGAGGTAGCAGTCTAAAAGCCGTTGAAGCTCTGCGTGCCCATGGATGCGAAGTAATTGGTATGGTCGCCAGTTATACTTACGGCTTCCCCGTCGCCGAGAAAGCTTTTCGTGAAGCAGGCGTGAAGCTCGTGACCTTGACGGACTACGAGGCTGTCGTTGCAGTAGCTGTCGAAAGTGGTTACATCAAATCCGAACAGATTGCCACCCTCAATGCTTGGCGCACAGCTCCCGACAAGTGGCAAGGCTAATCCCCTTTACTCAATACACAGGAGGAGCGACCGCTACGGTCGCTCCCTTTTCTCTCTAATCCCCTTTTTAAGATGACAAAGTACGAAAGTGAAACGCAATATGTGGCTCGCCCAGTAGAGGCAGTCTATGCCCGTTTTTCCGACTTGCGCAACCTCGAGACTCTGCGTGAGCGTCTCTCCGATCCAATGGTGCAAGCACAAGTGGCACAACAGGTTGGTGAAGACAAAGTTGGCCAGCTCAGCGAACAATTGAATAACCTTACTTTTACGGCCGACGGCATAGAGATGTCCACTTCTATGGGAGCGATGTCCCTAACCATCATAGAGCGAGAAGAGCCGAAGCTCTTGAAGTTCGCCTTGAATGGTGCCCCCATGGAAGCCTATATGTGGCTACAACTTCTTCCCGTAGACGAGAGTTCCTCTCGCTTCCGTGTCACCATCGGCGCGGAGCTCAACTTTTTCATCAAGAAGATGGTGGGCTCTAAGTTAGAACAAGCCGCAAAAGGCCTGGCTCAAGTTTTGGCAGTGGCTGCTGTTGCCGATTAAACGTTCTATCCATGAAGAAGACGTTCCTCCTCGCTTTCAGTGCGCTCTGCTTAACGCTGTGTAGTTGCAATGATGCCGAGGATTTGTATGCACACACCGCAGCACGTTTCAACTACCACCTCGTTGCCACCACTCCCCCATTGCTCAATGCGCTAACGGGCACTGGACAATTCTGCACGATCACTTACAACCCGTCGTCCTCCTCCAGCTTTGTCTACACCTTTACGGGGATGACAGGAGGGAGTTATACGAGTCCTGCGCAGTCTGTCACTATCAACGGACAACCTGAAAGCATTTCCGGTTTTATCGTTGGCACACCGAGTTTCGTCAACCTCTCTGGACAACTTGCTCCTGTCGCTTTCGACCGCGTCTGCCCCAACTGTTACGAGAACGACTTTATACAACGTCCCGTTGCTTTCTCTGACCAAACGGGACACGCCCAATGTTCCCGTTGTCAGCGCGTCTATGACTTGAACAATGGCGGTATCGTCTCCTCTGGCAGTGCTGGTAAAAAGCTCTACCGCTACCATATCTCCGCTTCGACAACAAGCGTTTCTGTCTACAATTAGTGGCTTTCCAAAGGATTTTCTGGCCTTTCCGCATTCCCTACTCCCATATGCTCCGACAGTATATTCTCACTCGCTTCAATCTCCGCCTTTGGAAGCGCAACAAGTTCCTGTTGCCAGTCAGCGACACGAAGTGGCTGGAGCAGCGCTTTCAGCTCTTCGAGACCTATTGTCTACCCAGCATCATGGCGCAAAGCCAGCAAAATTTCCGTTGGATAGTCCTCTTCGATTCGGAAACCCCGCAAATCTATAAGGATCGCATTAAAGCCTTGCGAGAAAAATGTCCCCAACTCTCACCCATATGGGTACAACCCCATTCCAGTTGGGACTTCGCAAGAATCTTCATGGAGGTTGTCCGCTACGATTTGGAGTTATTGGCCAAGAAAGAGATATACCCAACAAAAGTAGCGACGACTTATTTGGACAATGACGATGCGCTGGCCAAAGATTACCTGCACCGGGTGGCTGAGGAGAGCCTCAAGATCGAGCAGCGCAGTGTCATCACCTTTCACTACGGCATACAGTATTTCGAAGGGATGAAGTTGGCCAACCGCATATTCTATCCCAACAACCACTTCCAAACCCTTGTCGAGCCTATCAACGAGCAACAGCGTCCCATCACCATCTACATGTTAGGCAGTCATGCTGGCATTTACAAGATAAAACCCGACAAGGCCCTCATCCACGAGGTTAAGACCCCCGATCGGCCTGCTTGGGTTGAGGTGGTCCATCAAAAGAACATTGGCAACGATGTGCGCCCCACTTTTGACACCAAGTTGATGACAAAACCAACACTGCTTAAGGAACTGTCCGATGTCGATGCCCCTTTGACGAAGCATCCTCACCTTAAGTTCTGCACCCTCTTCGCACTCCGTTTCCCTTTCGAGTACGTTCGCCATATGCTGGTACGCGTGTTTGAATCGCAAATAGCCCGCTTAATGCGGATACCCCAAGAAAGAGAAAAGGCGTAAGCCCCAAAGTATTTAGGTTACAGAAAGCCCTGCATGCTTCTTTTGAAGCGATGCAGGGCTTTACTGTTGGTTCTGTACCTATGTCAAAGTAGCGTATTCTGGGCCTCTGCTACTTTTTGTGCAATGGCATCACGTTCTGAGGCGCATCTCTCATAGAGCAAGCGACCATTCCGTGCCATCTGTTCTTGGGTGAAAGCGCGGTTCCAAAGCCGCATACCTCCAGCGGTGAGCGACTTAAATTGCGCATCATACCATCCGACTTGTAAGCCCTGCATCCATGCACGAGCACACAATTCGTCGTCGTCAAACTGAAAAGGCGCAAGACGAAAATCGATGTGCTTTAGATGTTCCAGAAAAAGCGAACGACGCACCCACATCGGTGCTCTGTTCACAGCCATGGCGTAGCAAAAATCCGTTCCAGCTTCCACGGCCACAGCCCGACTGTCGAACATTTTGGCCGCGTCATCGAAGTGCATCTCCAAAGCGTTCTTACCGCCCAATATCACCATTTCCGGATGCGCGTCGAAATGTCGCACGGCATCGTCCACCCATTGCAACGTATCGAAGTCGTCATCGTCTTGCAAGAGTGCCACGAAGTCGCCATTGGCCAAACGTAAACAGCGGTCGTAGGTCACATTCTCATACAAGTCGTTGGCACGAAAGAGGAATTCGTTCGCGCCTGTGAGCAAACGCGCCAGCCGTGCCGTATGGTCTATATCCGAACCATCGTCAATGACAATGATTTCCGCATTGGCCACCTTGCGCAACTTGGGCACAAGATGCTCCATGGCCACACTCTTATTGTGCGTCTGAAAAACAAAAGAGATGCGTGGCGCATTATTATAGCCCTTTGCTGCCCAAGCGGCATGGTTCTTTTTGTTAGCCGCCTTGCCCGAACGTTTGAGCAGGGCAAGGCGGATTTTTTCAAGGAAAAGACGCATGTGTCTTTGGATTGTTATAGAAAATGCACGAATAGAAGAGGAAGTTGCGCTATCTGCACTTACTTCACCTTCACCACTTCTACTTTGAAAATCAAGGTGCTGTTAGCAGGAATTGGGCCAGACTCACGCTCGCCATAACCCAGTTCTGCGGGAATAACCAACTCCCATGTGCTACCTTCGGGCATCATCTTCAAGGCTTCTGTCCAACCCTTGATTACTTGTGAGGGCTTAAACTCTGCCGTGCGACCACGCTGGTATGAAGAGTCGAAAATCGTACCATCGATAAGTTTGCCTTCATAGTTCACTTCCACCGTATTGGTATCTGTGGCCATAGCTCCTGTACCAGCTTTCAAGATGCGGTATTGCAAGCCAGAAGCGGTGCGCTTCACGTCCTTATTATTCTTCGCGTAATCCACGATATACTTGCGGTTCTTCGTTGTGCTTTCCTGCTTCACAAACTCTTGTTGCTGCACGAAATAGGCTTGGGCCACACTGTCTGTCATCTGCCCCTTACCAACGAGACCGTCCACGAGGCCTTGCACAAAGAGCTGTTCGTTGATGTATTTCGCATCGGCCTTACCAGTCGCCATCTTATTGATAGCAGGGAACACATTGTCCTTGTTCATCTGAGCGATGCGCAATCCTGCCGCATAAGCCAAGATGCGCTTGGCCTCTTCGGGCGACACATTGGCCTGCAAACCACGAGCCACCTCTGCAAAATCGGCTTCCGAAACGCCTTGACTCTGGGCCAAGTATTGCTTCAAAGAGCCACTATTGAACTGACCTGCAGCATAGCTAAATGTATCGACAGGAACGGCCTGCACTTTATTGACAATAGGCTCAATTTTCACGGCGGGCACAACCTTACGTCCGCCTTTCTTCTTCTGTGCCATAGCACCCATGGCGCTCAATGAAGCCAATGTGATAATGGCCAAAGTTTTAATTTGCATGATGTTTTATTGAGAGTTTATTTTGATTTTTGAAAATTCTGGTTTTTCTGTCTCCTCGACTGCCTTCAACGGAGGTGTGTTCTTACTTCACGACACCCAAGAGTTCTATCTCGAAAATGAGAGCCGAGAAAGGTTTTATCTCCTTAGAAGCACGTGTGCCATAGGCTTGGCGATAAGGGATATACACCTCCCATTTTGAGCCAACAGGCATCTGTTGCAACGCTTCCGTCCATCCTGGTATCACTTGTGCCACACCGAAGGTATCGGCCTGCACGCCGGGATGTTGTGCTGTGGCATCGAACACCTTGCCATCCGTGAGTCGACCTGTGTAACGTACGGCAACACGGTCTTCGGCCTTGGGTTTAACACCCGTACCTTGGGCCAACACCTTATACAAAACGCCAGAGGGCAACGCTTGCACGCCAGCTTCCTTGCGTTTCGCCGTCAAAAAAGCTTCACCAGCCTCTTTTACTTTGCCAAATTCCTTGAGCAGTTTTGGCTCTTCAAGGCGCATGCCCATCTCCTCGCTAAACTTGCCTGCCGTGGTCACATCCAAGGGTTTCCCATTATAGCTGATTTTCACCTTTTGATGCGCAAAGTCGGCAAAGCCAGCCACGAAGTTGCGGTGCGCTTCGGTCATGTCTGCTTCGTCAAAAAGACGGCTGTCCACACGGCCGAGCAAAGCGCCAAACTCCACGCCTTGCATGATGCCTGCCGCATAGGCACGTTCCTTTTTATCGGTCGTTTCTTTCACCTTGTCCATGGCATTATAGCCCTCTTCGACGCCATAGGCCAAGCCATCGAGGAAGTCGTCCAAGAATTTGGATTCCGACTGCATTTGTCGCAAAAACTGTCCCAAGGTGGCAGTGTCGGCCGATTGTGTCACACCAATGGCATAGAACATAGAGTCGGCCGAGGTTTTCAAATTGGCTTCTGGCACTCCTTTTTGACAGCCCACCAAGGCCAAAGGTGCGAGAAGGAGGGAGAAAAAAATTTTCTTCATATCTGCAATTTCTTTTACATGCGGTTGTAGTGCATTCCGTTATCCTGCACAAAATCTAATGCTTGCGCCTGTCACAGTAAAACCGATTTGTAGACTATTTGATGCCTCGTGCGTTGAGCGCATCGGTGTAACGCTTGGCATTCGCTTGGTGTGCTTCGTAGGTCTCAGCAAAGTTGTGCGAACCAGAGAAGTCTTCTTTGGCACACATGAAAAGATAGTTGTGATGCTGATAGTCGAGCACTGCATCGATGCTCTCCACCGATGGCACACCGATAGGTCCGGGCGGAAGTCCTTCATACATATAAGTATTGTAAGGGCTGTTCACTTTCAAATGCTCCAAAAGGATGCGGCGCAAGCCAAAGTTGCCAAGGGCGAACTTGACCGTAGGATCGGCTTGAAGCTTCATGCCTTTGTGCAGGCGGTTGATATACATACCTGCCACGGCCGACTTCTCTGGCCCATAAGCCGTTTCCTGCTCCACGATGGAAGCAATCGTCACTATTTCTGCGGGTGTAAACCCGGCTTTCTTGGCCTTGCCCTCACGTTCGAGCGACCAAAAGAGGTCGCTTTCCTTGGCCATACGTGCCAAGAATTTTTCGGGTGTCGTTGTCCAATAGACATCGTAGGTATTGGGCACAAAAAGCATGGGTAAGGTGGCTTTTGTGACACCATATTTGCGCAACAGCACTGTGTCGTTGAATGCGGCCTGCCACTCTTTTTCGCTGCACATCAAGGATGCGCCAAGCCGTTCTGCCATTTGGTCCATCGAGCGCACCACAGGCACCGTCAGATGCACCGCCTCTTGCTGGCCGTTGCGGAGCGTGCGGAAGAAGAAAAGGCTACCCGTGGTCGATGGCAGGGCATAGCGTCCGGGGCGCACATGGTCGGCATAACCGAAAGCCGTCACCAACAAGCGCAGTGGCGTCAGAGACAACGGTTGAGCCACAGCCTCGGTTTTATGAAACACCGAATCTACATTGTCGTCCTTGTCAATGTAAACAAACACTGTTTTGCTTTTTGTCGACAAGGGAAAGAACAAAGCAACGAGTAGGGCTACAAGCAACGCTACAACGATGCTCCCCACAATCCACCACCAACGATAGGATTTCTTTGGCGGTTCGGGGGCAAGCACATGTGGCTTATAAGTTTCGGTCATAAAGAGTTGTACATTTTATCCATGCAAATATAGCAATTTAATATGAGATACCTCAGCTTGACCTAAGAATAACGATGGGCAAGGCCTATCCTTGCCATCAACACACTAATGCTGTCAATTCCGAAATGCTTAAAAACAGCATCGGTATTTAGGCTTTTGCAACAACTGCATTTGCCTTTGAAGCACAAATGCACTATCTTTGCACCACACCCAAAGAGAAGATGGCGCGAGCGGGCCGTTTTCTCTTTTTTATTGCCCCAAAACAGCCTTTCCAAATGGCGCAGATTGGGCCATTTTCCTGCGCCATCTGACATTTTTCCAAGCCTTGGAAACACAACAAAAGGCGCAAGAAAACACTTCGCCCCTCTCCCGAATGTTAATCTTGGTGTAAGAACCATAAAACTGCGGACCGGAGGTTGGCGAACAGGCAAGTGGGGACTTCAAAAACCGCATTGACACCTCTACCCTCACTCCCTCTTGTTTTACACCGAAACCATGTCATTATAGCAAGCAAAAGAAGCGGTGCTGTCGTCAGAAATTAGTATCTTTGTCATTCATTATACATCGCACTCTCATGACCGTTTCCCTGCAATTTCGCCCACAGCTTCGAGGACAAATTCTCCTGCCCTCTTCCAAGAGCATCAGTAACCGTGTGCTCGCCATCAACGCCTTGGCTGGCGGAGCGTATGAGATGATGCGTTTAGCGGTATGTGACGACACTGACGCCATGCTTCGCGCCCTGCGCACTCCCACAGGGGAGGTCAACATTGGGGCAGCTGGCACAGCCATGCGCTTCGCCACAGCTTTCTTTGCTGTCACGCCCGGCACACACATCCTTACTGGGAGCGAACGTATGTTGCAACGCCCCATCCGCCCCCTCGTGGAGACCCTGCGGGCATTGGGGGCACACATCGACTATTTGGGTCAAGAGGGCTACCCTTCTCTGCGCATCGAGGGAAAAGTCCTTGAAGGCGGTGAGGCAGAAATAGCAGCTACCATCAGTTCACAATACATCTCGGCTTTACTCATGGTTGCCCCCATGTTCCAAAAGGGGTTGCAACTGCGACTCGTGGGCGAACTCATCTCTCGTCCCTACGTAGACCTCACTCTCAACCTCATGCGCCGCTTTGGTGCGAAAGCCGAATGGACAGATGCGCAAACGTTGCAAATTTTCCCCACAGGCTATCAGTCCAGTGCCACTTTTGCCGTTGAAGCCGACTGGAGCGCGGCGTCCTATTGGTATGCCCTCATGGCCCTGACACCCGACGCAGAAGCCCGTGTCGTGCTCCCCTATTTGGAAGCCAACAGCTTGCAGGGCGACGCCAAGGCACAAGATTTCTTCGCTCCTTTAGGGGTGCAAACTACTTTCACGGACGAGGGCGTTGTGCTCACCAAAGGCAAAAGAACACCGCTTGAACTTTACGATTTAGATCTCACAGAGCAACCCGATTTGGCACAAACGTTGGTGGTTGTGGCCACGATGCTCGACCAACCATTCCGCTTCAGTGGCTTGCAAACCCTGCGCATCAAGGAGACCGACCGCATCGCAGCCTTACAAGCCGAAACAGCCAAGCTGGGCTATCTACTGCACGAGCCACAGGCGGGCACTCTGACATGGCAGGGCGAACGACAAACAGCCCCAAAGCACCCCACCATCGCCACCTATGACGACCACCGCATGGCCATGGCTTTTGCGCCTGCGGCCTATCGTTTCCCCGGATTGCAAATTGCCCATCCAGAAGTGGTCACGAAGTCTTACCCACACTTTTGGGAGGACATCACCCAACTCTTAGGATAGTTTTCTCTTCCCATTCTCAGAACGCTTCGAAGCCGTTCCGTTCACTCAGAAACGCACCCAACCACCATGCTTGCCCTCATCATTGCCCTTGCCGTCTTAGCCCTTGTCGCAATTTTTGCCAATCAACTGCGTGCCTTCCGTGACGATCCCTCCGTGCCACGCCCCGAAGCCACGGCCGTGCCTGCGGAATGTGCCGCTTGTGCAGACGAGACGGAGGCTTGCGTGGCCGAACGCCTTTTGGCAGGCGCATGCAAGGAAATCATCTACTTCGACGACGAGGAGTTGGATAGCTACAAGGGGCGCAACTCCGACACCTATACAGAAGAAGAGGTTGAGACCTTTCGCGACATCATGTTCTCGATGAAAGAAAGCGAAGTGGCCGATTGGCTCACATCCTTACAACAACGCGACATCGCCCTCCCCGATGAGCTAAAAGACGAAGCGTTTCTCCTATCAGGACTTAGAAAATAGCAACATACAGCCCCCTACAATGGACATAGCTATAAGTAGCAGCCCACCCCCTCCTTCTCTGAGACCAACCGCTTTTTCAAAAACCACTCCACACCCCGATGGACATCCTTAGTTATAGTTTCTTCCAACATGCACTCTTAGGCGCACTCTTAGCGAGTGTGCTCTGCGCCGTAGTGGGTACATACGTTGTGACCCGTCGGCTCGTCATCGCAGGAGGAGGCATCGCCCACGCTTCGCTCGGAGGAGTTGGCATCGGAGCTTACTTCCACTTTTCGCCCCTCTTAGGGGCTACGGGGTTCGCCATCCTCACAGGGTTTGCCATCAATTATTTGAGCCGACAACGGGAAGTGCGAGAAGACTCGGCCATTGCCATGCTTTGGACGCTCGGCATGAGCATCGGCTTGCTCTTTGCCTTTCTCACCCCCGGCTTTGTCACCGATTTGCAGTCCTATCTCTTCGGCAACATTCTTTCCATCACGAGCTTCGACCTTTGGTGCATTGGTCTCTTGACCCTCGTCACGCTCTTCTTATTTGGTTTTGGCCTACGCACCATCGAATGCGTGGCCTACGACCGCGACTTTGCACAAACGCAAGGACTGCCTGTGGCTTGGATAGAAAGCGTGCTGACCATTTTGGTGGCACTGACCATCGTGAGTTGTCTTCAGTTGGTAGGCATCATCTTGGTCGTAGCCCTGCTCTCCATTCCACAAGCTACGGCCGCCCTTTTCACCTCTTCCTTTAAGGGCATGATGTGGCTATCTGGCCTCTTCAGCTATGCGTCCTGCCTCGGAGGACTCGCCTTGAGCTATGCGCTGAATATCCCCAGTGGCGTGGCCATCATTTTAGTATCCATATCTATTTACTTCCTGTCCCGCCTCTTCGCCCGATGACTTCAGAAGAAAGAAACAAGCGTGTCTATCGCATCACCCTCCTTGGCAGTGTCGTGAACCTGCTCCTCGTAGCAGGCAAGTTTGTGGCAGGTGTCGCAGGAAACAGCGCGGCCATGATTGCAGATGCCGCACACTCGCTCTCCGACTTCGTGAGCGACCTTGTGGTTTTGGCCTGCCAGCGCGTATCGGGCCGTCCCGCCGACGAAGACCACGACTACGGGCACGGCAAGTATGAAACGCTTGCCACAGCATTCATCGGCGCGTTGCTTTTTCTCGTGGGAGTTGGCCTCTTGTACAATGGCGGCATGGCCATCTACACCGCCATTCAAGGCCACCCCTTGCCATCTCCAGAACCCATTGCCCTCATTGCAGCCATCGTGTCTGTGGCATCTAAGGAATGGCTCTACCAAATCACGGTGCGCACAGGGCGGGAGGTCAATTCACAAACCGTGATTGCCAACGCTTGGCACCACCGTTCTGATGCCCTTTCTTCCATCGGCACAACAGTGGGCATCGGTGGCGCACTGCTATTAGGCCCCTCTTGGGCAGTGCTCGACCCCTTGGCGGCCATACTTGTGAGCCTGCTCATTCTCCGTGTGGCTTTCGACATGCTTCGCGCCTCGGTTGAAGAACTCTTGGAAAAGTCGCTCACCAAAGAAGAAGAGGCTTTCATCATCGCCACCATTCTTGCCGAAGCCGAAACCTCCGACCCCCACAGCTTGCGCACACGGCGCATCGGCCACTATTGTGCCATAGATGTGCACTTTCGGGTGCAGGGCGAAATGACGGTGAACGAAGCGCACGAAATCACGCTCCGTATCGAGCGCGCTCTTCGGGAACGATTTGGCCAACCAACCGTTATCACCACACACGTTGAGCCTATCCGCTGATGGACGAACTCACCGACACAACGATTTGGTAGATTGTAGAAAAATACTTACCTTTGCAAGCAAATCGCGCCTGTGGCGAAATTGGTAGACGCGCCAGACTTAGGATCTGGTGTAGCGATACGTGTAGGTTCGAGTCCTATCAGGCGCACAGCAAACCTCCTTGTTCTTTGATTTTCAACAGAGCAAGGAGGTTTTCTTTTGTTTCCGCCAATCCGTTTTCAGCGACATTCTCGCAGCAGATACAGCAACACGCTTATTTGTGCTCGACGCCTTCGCAAGAAGTTTTTCCACCTTGGAGCGGTGCAATGCAAGGTTATTTGTAACTTTGCGAATAGTAAACTGATCCATCAAGCGATCATCTCTCAAAATTATGAAACATCTTCTTCCCTCTTTGGCCCTCTCCTTGGTGCTTTTCTCCTGCAAAAATGCGCCACAGGCAACGGAGGCAGCACCAACAACCATCGCCACTCCCGTGAAATTCAATGGCGACTCGGCTTTCGTCACCTTGCAGGCACAATGCGCTTTTGGCGAGCGCACACCGGGTTCTACGGCCCACACAAAATGTGGCGACTATATTGTCGAAAAGTTCAAAGCCTTAGGCTTGGACGTGATAGAGCAAAAAAGCGAAGCTAAGATGTGGGACGGAAAGACATTCGGCCTCCGCAACATCATTGCACAATACAATCCAACCGCCACGGAGCGCATCGTCATTGCCGCCCACTGGGACAGTCGGCCTTGGGCCGATGCGGACAAAGACACCGCCAACCATCGCCTGCCTGTCATGGCCGCCGACGATGGCGCCAGCGGAGTGAGCGTAATGCTCGAAGTGGCACGTCTGCTCAAAGACCTACAACCCAAGGTGGGCGTAGACTTTATATGCTTTGACTTGGAGGACTATGGCGTGCCTTATTGGGGCACTGCCCCTGCCGATGGTAGCGATTGGTGCATCGGCTCTCGCTATTGGGCAAGCAACCCACACAAGCCCAACTACACAGCACGCTATGGCATCCTGCTCGATATGGTCGGTGGCAAGGACGCACGCTTCCACTTCGAAGGACACTCCCTGCGCTACGCATCGGCCGAGATGGCACGCATTTGGGACGCTGCCAAGACAGCAGGTGCAGGAGCCTACTTTATTCCTGAAGAGGGCACTTATGTGACGGACGACCACGTGCCCATGAACGAGATTGCGGGCATCCCTACCGTGGACATTATCCCCTATACCAAGTCGGGCTTCTCGCCCATTTGGCACACCCGTCAGGACACGCCCGACAAAATCTCCAAGGAAACGCTTCAAGCCGTCGGTCAAACCTTGCTCCAAGTGCTCTCAGAAGAGGAGTAAATCATTCTAAAACCCATTTTCTCACAATGACAATCAACGACATTCAAGACGAAATAATCGAGGAGTTCACAGAGATGGACGACTGGATGGACCGCTACCAGCTCCTCATCGACCTCGGCGAAGAACAAGCAGCCTTGCCCGCCACCGATAAGACGGACGACAATCTCATTGATGGCTGTCAAAGCCGTCTGTGGCTGGTGTGCGACGAGCGGGACGGCCTACTCTATTACAGAGCAGAGAGCGACGCACTCATCGTCAAGGGCATCGTGGCCTTGCTCATCCGCATCCTCAACGGACAGTCGCCAGCCGACATTTTGGCAAGCGACCTCTACTTCATCGATCGCATAGGATTGAGCGACCACCTCTCGCCCACCCGTAGCAATGGTTTGCTCTCGATGGTGAAACAGATGCGCCTCTATGCGCTCGCCTTTCAGAGCAAACTGGAACGATAAGCCCATTCGTCTCCGACACAAGGGCGTAAGGCCACCCACCAAGGGAAGCCTTACGCCCTTTCTATATAAGAAAGTAGGACAGAGACAATTCGCTAATTGCTCCATCCTACTTACTAAACAAACACTTATTCCTAATTTTGTTCTAAGAACGAACTTTTGCTTTTTAGCCAAAGCTCAAGCTTTCAAGGAGAAAGCTGTGGGCAAGTCTTAGATCTTACCTACGAGGTCGATACCGGGTTTGAGTGTCTTTGCACCCTTCTTCCAACGGGCGGGGCAAACCTCATCGCCATGCTCTGCCACGAACTGGAGGGCTTCCAAACGGCGGAAAAGCTCGTCTGAGTTGCGACCTACATTGCCAGCCACCACTTCATAAGACACGATTTTACCCTCTGGATTTACGATGAACGTTCCGCGTTCTGTGAGACCAGCATCTTCAATCATCACATCGAAGCCACGTGCCAACACACCACGGGGATCGCCCAACATGGGGAACTTCACCTCCTTAATGGCAGCACTGTTGTCGTGCCAAGCCTTGTGTACAAAATGCGTATCGCACGACACGGCATAAATTTCGCAACCAGCAGCTTGGAAGTCGGCATACTTATCGGCCAAATCCTGAAGCTCGGTAGGACACACAAAAGTGAAGTCGGCAGGATAGAAGAAGAACACTGACCATTTTCCCAGCACATCTTGCTTTGTGATAGTGCGGAACTCTTCGTTTACAAAGGCTTCTACCTTAAAATCGATAATCTCTTTGCCAATCTGTGACATTGTTGTATGAGTTAAAATGTTTACCGTTATTTTTTCTACTGCAAAGTTATCATCTCCTTTCTCCTCCACCAACAGCTTCAACCTATAGGACAATAGACCTCACCTATAATCCAAAGAAAAGTGTCACCTTTCTCCACACGCACGAATAGAGCACGCCTAAAAACGACTTAAACAACAATCTTTTTTTATCTTTGCAGTAGTATGGCGCGATGCTTTTCATCCAGCCTTTTCATTACTCTCTATTTATGACTCTACAACAGATGGAATATTTAGTGGCACTCTATCAGTTTCGCCACTTCGGCCAAGCGGCAGATGCCTGTGGCGTGTCGCAGCCGTCTCTGAGTGCCATGATTTCTAAAACCGAGGACGA
>JALFTM010000097.1 GCA_022788345.1 Bacteroidales bacterium | reverse complement strand
GTACTGAGCAAAATTTCAGGAATATCGCATATGGTTTGATGCTGGATGACTTCCTTGATGAATCAGGAAGTCCGAGGCCAGTGTTTCAGGGCTTATTCAGCTGGGAACCTGGCATCACCCGCGAGACATATCTGAAAGCAGCAACAGAGTTCCTTGATTTTTGCGAACCGTTTATTGACAAACGAGCGGACAGAATCATAGAGAAGTTAGATTGCATACTGAAGAATAATCAGTGGTAGTGCCCTCAAAGGTAGTGTCCCAAAAAGTGTGTAAGCTCCAAAATCCGTATCTTGGAGATGAAAACTAAAAAGAAGACAGCCCAATGACCATGTAGTCATTGGGCTGTCTCTCAATATGTTTATTAGTAAAAATCTAATTCTTTACTAAGTAAGAACATTTAGCCTCCAAAATCGTCAAACATAATGCTTTCAGGTTCAACGCCAAGGTCGAAAAGCATATTCTTCACAGCATTGGACATTGGACCGGGACCACACATATAATATTCGATGTCCTCTGGAGCTTCGTGATCTTTCAAATAGGTGTCCAACATCACTTGGTGCACAAATCCTGGAGTATATTTCACGCCTGCTTCGTCTGCCACAGGATCGGGACGGTCGAGTGCAAGGTTGAACTTGAAATTTGGGAAATCCTTTTCGATTTGTAAGAAATCTTCCAAATAGAAGACCTCACTCAGGGAGCGTGCACCATAGAAATAAGACATCTTACGATCTGTTGTTGCAAGGGTCTTTGTCATGTGCATAATCTGCGCCCGCAAAGGTGCCATACCTGCGCCACCGCCGACCCAAATCATTTCTTTCTTAGAGTCAAAGATGGGATGGAAGTCGCCGAATGGTCCACTCATACGCACTTTGTCTCCCGGCTTCAAAGAGAAAATATAGCTCGATGCAATACCAGGATTCACAGGCATAAAGCCTCCTCCTTGCTCTTTGGGACGGAAAGGTGGTGTTGCAATACGCACAGTAAGCATGAAGCGGTCACCTTCTGCTGGATAGTTGGCCATAGAGTAAGCGCGAATGGTTTCCTCTGGATTCACGCACTTTAGATCAAAAAGGCCAAACTGTTGCCACACTGGAAGATAATCACCAAGGTCTTCCTTACTAATGTCCTTATCGTAGTCGATCTCAAATTTAGGAATAACAATCTGTGCATACGAGCCGGGAATGAAATCCATGTGCTCACCTTCAGGAAGTGCTACTATGAATTCTTTAATGAAGCTGGCAACATTTTTATTAGAAACAACGGTGCACTCGTATTCTTTCACACCGAGCACGCTCTCATCGACCGTCACTTGCAAATCGCCCTTCACTTTAGTTTGACAACCTAAGCGATAATGTTCTTTAATTTGCTTGCGCGTAAAATGCCCTTTTTCTACATCGAGGATTTCCCCTCCCCCTTCTGGCACTTGACACTTACATTGTGCACAAGAGCCTTTACCGCCACAAGCGGAAGGCAAGAATACGCCATTGTCGTTAAGCGTGGTCAGCAGACTTGAGCCTTGCTCTACTTTGATTTGTTTTTTACCATTGATGGTAATCGTTACTTCTCCGCTTGTTGTCAGATAGCGTTTGGCGAGCAAAAGTATTGCTACCAAAACAATAATAACAGCCAAGAAGACTACGATACTATTGAGAATAAAATCTATGTTCATCGTTCCGTCCTTATTTAGATATTCAAGCCAGAGAAGCACATGAAGGCCATAGCCATAAGGCCTACTGTAATAAATGTGATGCCAAGGCCACGAAGCGGTTTAGGTACATTGGTATAAGCCATTTTCTCACGAATGGCAGCCAAAGCAACAATGGCCAAAAGCCAGCCAATGCCAGAGCCCAAAGCATAAATGAATGCGTCACCAATGTTGGCAATTGCTTGCGAGCTTGTGGCAGGGTCCATCAGAATGCGTTGTTGCATGAAAAGACAGCCTCCCATGATGGCACAATTCACAGCAATCAAAGGCAAGAAAATTCCAAGTGCAGAATAAAGTGATGGCGAGAAGCGCTCAACAATCATTTCTACCAACTGCACAATGCCAGCAATCACGGCAATGAAAAGGATGAATGACAGATAAGTCAAATCTTGCCCAAAGATGCCATCCTCCGAAAGCACCTTTGTTTGAAGCAGATAGTTAGCTGGTACCGTGATGAGCAACACAAAGGTCACTGCTACGCCAAGGCCAAAAGAGGTCTTAACGTTCTTACTCACTGCCAAGTATGAACACATGCCCAAGAAAGAGGCAAAGATCATATTGTCCACAAAGATGGATCTGACGAACAGACTTAATGCGTGTTCCATGATTTCTTATTGTTTTATCTAATGAGTGAGTAATTATTTTGCATCTGACCAAGCACGATGTGCCCAAATGATACAGCCGAGAATAATCATTGCCATTGCAGGCATAGACATCATACCATTATTCACATAACCTGCATCGTAAGCGGCTTGAGGTATAACTGTGAAGCCCAGCAATGTGCCATTGCCAAACAATTCGCGCACTGCACCCACCACAATCAATATCCAAGCGTAACCAACACCATTGCCGACGCCATCAAGGAAGCTGGCCCAAGGGCCGTTGCTCATTGCGAAAGCTTCCAAGCGTCCCATCAAGATACAGTTAGTGATAATCAAACCTACATAAACGCTCAGCGATACGCTCACATCATAAGCAAAAGCTTTGAGTATCATGCTCACAATAGTCACCAAGGCAGCAACCACCACCAACTGAATAATGATACGAATACGCGCAGGTATGGTGTTACGAATGAGTGAAATGATGACGTTGCTAAATGCCGTTATCACCGTTACAGACAAGCCCATCACTATCGAAGGTTCTACTTGCGAAGTAACCGCCAAGGCCGAGCAGATACCCAACACCTGTACAAGGATAGGGTTATCAAAGCCTAAGGGTTGCAGAAGAGCCTGTTTATTTTCTTTTGAAAAAAGCGAACTCATATATGTTACTGATTTATTTCTTTAATGATTGGAGATAAGGAAGATAGGCAGCCAAGTTTTCTTGGAACATTTGGTCAACACCATTACCCGTAAGTGTCGCACCTGAAATACCATCGCATTCTGTTGCTGCATCTCTTACTGTGCCTTTTTTCACCAAACGAAGCAAAACTTTGTCCAGCGTTGAGGACACAGCCGTCTTGCCTTCAAATTGCTTTTGAAAAGGCTCATCCTTAATCAATGCACCCAAACCAGCTGTTTCGGAAGCGTGACTAAAATATGCGCCATACACGGTTCTCAAATCGCTCTTCAATGCAATGTAGCCCCAAATAGCTCCCCAAAGTCCTTTGCCTGAAAGTGGGAAGACATACAGAGTATCTGCGTTGACTTTAGCCACATAAACAGGAAGCGTCTTCTCATTGATATCTTTCAGAGCAACTGCGAAGCCGTCTTTGTCTTTATCTGCACCAGCCTTCACTACAACTCCTTTATTGTCTACTATCGGGTCAGCGACAATATACTCATTATAGATGTCCGCCACTTTTGCATCTTCAACCTCACGGATGTTGAGCGAAGCCAAAATTTGCTTCTTCTTATCGTTCCGTTCATTGCTTTCCGAACGCTCTTGCAACGAAGAGGACACGAAGGCCAAAAGGAAAGCTACGACTACTACTACGATAACCGCATAGACAATCGTATATACATTGCTGTTCGTATTTAACTTCATAATAAGTATCTTTCTAATTAAGCCTTCTTTGCACGAGCCATACGACGATTGATATTGCTTTGAACAAAACAATAGTCTATCAGCGGAGCAAACATGTTCATAAACAGTATAGCAAGCATCATACCTTCTGGATAACCCGGATTTAACACACGGATGGCAATGGCCAATGCACCGATAAGGAAGCCATAGATGAATTTACCTTTCTCTGTACGGGCACTCGTTACGGGATCTGTTGCCATAAATACTGCACCAAAAGCAAAACCACCAAGCACAAGGTGTGTGTACCAAGGCAGGTTGGCCACGTTTGTGTCAGGCCCTACTGCATTAAAGAGGAAACCAACCAAGGCACCGCCAACAAACACACTGGCCATAATGCGCCATGATGCAATGCCTGTCCACAAGAGAATAACGGCACCGATGGCTATGGCAACAAAACTGGTTTCACCGATAGAGCCGGGGATTGTGCCAATCACAAAATCCATGAAGTCGTATTGATTGATGCGTCCAGCACTGGCCTCAGCAAGAGGCGTTGCCATCGTGATGGCATCGGGCAAACTGTTGCCCAATCCAAAGAAACTCTCTTTAGAAAGCCACACAGCATCGCCTGTCATCTTTCCGGGATAAGCGAAGAAAAGGAAAGCACGTGCAACAAGGGCTGGATTGAAGATATTCATACCTGTGCCACCATACACTTCTTTGGCAAAAACTACAGCAAAAGCTACCGCCAAGGCCAACATCCACAAAGGACAATCAACAGGCACAATCATGGGAATGAGAATGCCCGACACTAAGTAGCCTTCATGCACTTCTTCTCCTTTCCATTGTGCTACTACAAACTCAATACCGAGTCCTACACCATAGGAGACCACGAGTTTGGGTAACATCACGATAAGTCCATAGAAGAACATCTCAAAGAAAGAGGCTTGCACGCCTGCGGCCATATAATTTTGATAGCCGATATTGTACATACCAAACAAGAGTGCAGGCAACAAAGCGATAATCACAAAACTCATGATTCGCTTTGAGTCTATAGCATCGTGGATGCTTGCGCCCACCTTAGAGGTGGTATTTGGCACATAAAGGAATGTCTCCAAAGCATCAAAGGTGGAGCGAAAAGCACCGAACTTGCCGCCTTCTTCGAAGTGGGGACGAATTTTGTCAAGTTGTTTTTTCAACATATTTCTTAGTAGTGCGCTTCACACTCTATGTGTAAAGCAGTTCATACCTAATCTGTTAAGCGTTTTCTTTGCGAAGAACATCTAATCCTTCGCGCACGATGCGCTGAAGGTCAAGTTTGGAAGAGTCAACAAACTCTGCTACAGCAAAGTCTTCTGGTGCGACTTCATAGATGCCCAAGGCTTCTTGGCGATCTATGTCTCCCGTAATGATTGCCTTTATCAAGTATCCAGCAAAGATGTCCATTGGGAAAACGCGGTCATATTCGCCACTCATTATTATATGGCGTTCACCACCTTTAATACGACAATCTAAATCGTATGTTTTATTCTTACCAAAGAGCCAGGAGAAGTAGCTACGACTTGTTGAGAACTCATGAGTGCGTGGCATTATCCATCCGAAAAGTTCGTTCACATCATCACCTTCAGGGATAACACATACTTCTGTGTTGAAAGCACCTAAAAAGTCATCCTTTTCCGCTTTTACACCAACAAGAGGATTACCGTTGATAATACGCTGGTGCTTATCGCTATTCTTAACATTGTTCTGTAGCACAGCTTGCAGTGGCGCACCAATGAATGTTTCCACATAACAAGGATTCACAACTTGAGAGCCAGCGACAGCAATACGACGTGTCAAATTAACCTGTCCTGTCTTTGCAAATCGGCCAATAAAGACGACTGCTTCTGCGCCCAAAGTCCACACAATTTCTCCTTTATTGATAGGAGAAATACGATTGATATGCACACCTACGTTGCCCGAAGGGTTCGGCCCATCGAAGACACTGACCTTCGCTTCGTGTGTTGGCAAGAGGTCCGTATTGATTTGGTCGGGACAGATACCGACATGCACTTGCGCTATCTTCGACAACAAAGCAATACCAGCTTTGAAGTCCTCTTCTTGTCCTTCTGCCACATAAGAGAAGCTGGCCGCCAAAGGCATTTTACTAAAAGCCGACACAAAGATGGCTTTGGGCGTATCCGTTGCAGCAGCCACTACGTCGTAAGGGCGTTGCTTAATAAAAGCGAAAAGGCCACTTTTCAAAAGTGCTTCCTTCACCTCCTCTACCGTTGCATTTTCTGCCAAGCGTGCATGGTCTACAAATTCAATTGTTCCATTTGTAGCGATTTCGATACGCAATAATTTGCGACGTTCACCACGAACAACTGCTTTTACCGTACCACTCACTGGAGCAACTACATTGATCTGCCCTGTGGCTTTATCAACAAAAAGTGGAGAACCTGCTTTCACGCTGTCGCCTTCCTTGACCAACAATCGAGGCGAGAGGCCTTCAAAATTGTCTGGCACAATGGCGTAGACATCCGAAAGAGGCAGACGCTTCAACGTCTGTTGCGCTTCGCCTTCCAACCGAAGGTCGAGTCCTTTCTTAATCTTGTATAATGAATTCATTCTCGAGTATAAATTTTCCTCGCAAAGATATAAAAAAACCTCGATGTGGACAAGATACTAAAGAGTTGAAATAAATCTTTATTGATAAATGCTATTTTCATAGAATACACTCTTGGGGCAACCATGGTTCACCTCTAATTTACGCGAAGAAATAATGCTTCCTCTTTTTTGTATTTTACAACACTTCATTTGCCAAAACAATGAAAATGTATTATCTTTGCGATAGAGACAACCAAGGGGAACAGCAAAAGAGGCGTGCTTCCCCTTTTTTATGCCATAAAACAAGCCTTTCCTTCTTGCGTATGACGATTTTTTGAAAGGCGTATGAAGGATTTTCTCCAAGCTTTCAAAGGGTTTTCTCATCCGCATAAGGCTTTCCTCTGTTAAAGCGAAAGTTAAACTTTATATAATTTCGAGTTCCAAAATCTTTGCCATCACACAATCCACCTCACCATTTGCAGTTCATCACTTGCTCCAACGAAAGATATCACAGCTTTAATAAGTTCGCAATTGCATCAAAACCATTCTGATTTTCAAAAATAATAAAGATGCCCTCCCTCGATCAAGCACTTTTGTTTCAAGAATATAGACAAACACTAAACTTTATCCCCAATTGTATCACACCACTTTCTATCAAATGTAAAGGAAGAGGGATGGAGGAAATAAGAAAATTGAGCAAAAAAACTTTCAACTTTGCTTGGTCGGTATTGCAAAATATCATACATTTGCCACAGATACTTACTCTTACCATATAATATTGAAGTTATGAAAAAAGTCAATTTTAGTGCAGGTCCTTCAATCCTTGCTCCTGAAGTCATTCAAGCCACATCTGCAGCATGTGCAGACTTTAATGGTTTGTCGTTAATGGAGATCAGCCATCGCTCAAAAGATTGGCAGAAAGTTATGGATGAAACAGATGCCTTGTTCAAAGAAATTTTGAACATCCCCGAAGGCTACTCTGTTGTGCTTGTTGGCGGTGGTGCCAGTTTGCAGTTCTGTATGGTTCCTTTCAACCTTTTGGAGAAAAAGGCAGCTTATCTCAACACAGGCGTTTGGGCGAAGAAAGCCATGAAAGAGGCCAAAGGTTTCGGTGAAGTGGTAGAAGTAGCCTCTTCTGCGGATGCCAACTACACTTTCATTCCCAAAGATTATATCATCCCCGCCGACGCTGACTACTTCCATATTACAACGAACAACACCATCTACGGAACGGAATTGCATACAGACATAGACAGCCCTGTAACATTGGTAGCCGACATGTCTTCCGACATATTCTCTCGCCCTGTAGATGTTAGCAAGTATGGCATCATCTATGGCGGGGCGCAGAAAAATCTTGCCATGGCAGGTTTGACCTTTGCTATCGTAAAAGACGAAATCCTTGGAAAGGTAAGTCGATACATTCCAACGATGCTGGACTATCGCACCCATATTTCTAACGGGTCTATGTTCAATACTCCTCCTGTTGTGCCTATCTACAGTGCCTACCAAACGTTGAAATGGATAAAAAGCGTTGGTGGCCTTCCCGAAATGCAACGCCGTGCACAAGAGCGTGCAAAATTGCTCTATGGTGCCATCGATGAAAGTCGCCTCTTCATTGGTACAGCTGCTGAAGAAGACCGCTCTTTGATGAACATTTGCTTCGTCATGAAAGAAGAATACAAAGAGCTCGAAGCAGAATTCCTCGAATTTGCAACAAGCAAAGGTATGTCTGGCATTAAAGGACACCGCTCTGTGGGTGGCTTCCGGGCTTCTACTTATAATGCAATGCCACTCGAAGGCGTGCAAGCACTCGTTGATTGTATGCACGAATTTGAAAAGGCTCACTAAATGCGATTTTACCCGCAACCGTTCACCCTTTCTTCCGCTATCGTCAAAACATATCGAGTTCCATTCACAGAAAGGGTGAATGGTTGTCTTTACTCATCTCTTAAAAGCTAAATTATGAAAGTGTTAGTTGCCACTGACAAACCCTTTGCACCAGTTGCGGTTGAGGGTATTCGCAAAGAGACAGAAGCGGCAGGCAATGAACTTGTTTTGCTGGAAAAATATACAGAGAAAGCACAATTGCTGGAAGCCGTTGCTGATGTTGATGCACTGATTGTGCGTAGCGATAAGGTCGATGCCGAAGTCATCGAAGCAGCCAAGCAGCTTAAAATCGTTGTGCGTGCAGGAGCAGGTTACGACAACATCGACTTAGCTGCAGCTACTGCACATGGCGTTGTTGCAGAGAATACGCCGGGACAAAATTCTAATGCTGTGGCAGAACTCATCTTTGGCCTCCTTATCTATGCCAATCGTGCTTTCTTCTCTGGCAAAGCAGGAACAGAATTGAAAGGCAAGAAATTGGGCATTCTTTCCTATGGTAATATCGCCCGCCATGTGGCACGTATCGCCAAAGGTTTCGGTATGGAAGTGTATGCCTATTCTCGCAAGCAAGACTTTGTCAAAGAGGGTGTGCAGCCCGTCGGTTCAGCCAAAGAACTCTTTGAAAAATGTGACATCATTTCTCTTCACACTCCTGCCACTCCAGAGACCAAGAAGAGCATTAACTATGACCTTCTTGAGAACATTAAGAAAGGAGCTGTTATTGTGAACACAGCACGCAAAGAAATCATTGATGAAGAGGGGCTATTACGCCTCATGGCTGAGCGCACAGACATAAAGTACCTTACAGACATTACTCCCGATGCTGTTGATGCTTTCACCGCTCTTGAAGGACGCTACTATGCTACCCCAAAGAAGATGGGAGCGCAGACACAAGAAGCAAACATCAATGCAGGTATTGCAGCAGCAGAACAAATAACGGCTTTCTTTACCACAGGAGATACAACCTTCAAGGTGAATTAACAAAAGCTACTTTTCTAAAAGGAGGTTGGTGGTTTCAGTATTTGACCAGTAATCACTGGCACCCACCTCCCTCCCCTTTTTAGTTGAACTTTTCGTCCCCCTTAAAATACTTTGCTATGGCTATTGTAAAACCTTTCAAAGGCATTCGTCCCCCCGCAGCCTTGGTGGAAGCAGTGGAGTGCCGTCCCTATGATGTGCTAAACTCTGAAGAGGCACGTATCGAAGCTGGCGACAATGAGAAGTCGCTCTATCACATCATCAAACCAGAGATTGACTTTGCTCCTGAAGTCAGCGAATATGACCCTAAGGTCTATGAACAGGCCGCTAAGAATTTCCAAAAGTTCCAAGACAACGGCTGGCTGGTTCAAGACGAAGAAGAGCAATACTATATTTATGCACAAACAATGAATGGGCGCACTCAATATGGTATTGTTTTAGGTGCCTATGTGAATGACTACATGCAGGGACACATCAAGAAGCATGAGCTGACGCGCCGAGACAAAGAGGAAGATCGCATGAAGCATGTGCGCATCTGTCAGGCAAATATAGAACCCGTTTTCTTAGCCTATCCCGACAATCCTGTTTTGGCCAACTTAATCCGCAAATACACCGCCACACCCCCCGTTTACGACTTCATTGCACCAATTGATGGGTTTGGACATCAATTTTGGGTTGTTGATAACAAAACCGACATAGATACTATCACGGAGGCTTTTGCCCAAATGCCCTCTCTTTATATCGCAGATGGACACCACAGGAGCGCAGCGGCAGCACGAGTAGGTGCTGAAATGGCAGAGCAAAATCCCCATCACCGAGGCGACGAAGAGTACAACTACTTCATGGCTGTATGCTTCGCAGCATCCGAACTGACCATCTTAGACTATAACCGTGTAGTCAAAGACTTAAATGGTCTCACTTCTGAAGAATTCCTCCATGCTATCGAAGAAAACTTTGTGGTTACTCCCAAAGGAACAGATTGTTATAAACCTCAGACGTTGCATGAGTTCTCGCTCTACCTTGATGGCGCTTGGTTTAGTCTAACCGCTAAAGAGGGAACGTATGACGCCTCTGACCCCATTGGAGTATTAGATGTAGACATTTCTTCACGCCTCATCTTAGATGCTATCCTTGGCATCAAAGACTTGCGCTCCGACAAGCGTATCGACTTCGTTGGTGGTCTAAGAGGTCTCGAAGAACTGAAAACTCGTGTCGATAGTGGCGAAATGCGTTGCGCCTTAGCCCTCTATCCTGTAACGATGCAACAAATCATAGACATAGCCGACAGCGGTAAGATTATGCCACCAAAGGCAACATGGTTTGAGCCGAAGCTTCGTAGCGGATTGGTAATACACAAGCTCATGTAGCATCCAGCATTTCTTTCAATCGTAGGTTGCTCAAGCTTTGAGCAACCTACTTCTTTTTTCTTTTGAAAGCAATAAGAATTTATTGCACCTATCTTACAGACATAACATCACGCTTATCATCACTATGAATACTCTTCTTCGCAAAGAACAGCTCTCAGCAAATGTGTACAAACTTATTGTTGAAGCGCCTCTAATAGCTCGTGCTCGTCGCGCTGGGCACTTTGTCATCGTGCGTTCTGATGCTCATGGCGAACGCATACCATTGACTATTGCTGAGGCAGACACAAAGGCTGGTACAATAACACTCATTGTGCAAGCTGTTGGTCTTAGCTCTAAAAAGATTTGTCAGTTGGAAGAAGGTGACGAACTTGCCGACGTCGTTGGTCCTTTGGGAAAGGCTACACATATTGAAAACTTTGGCACAGTCGTATGTGCTGGGGGAGGCGTAGGCGTTGCTCCGATGTTGCCCATCGTGCAAGCTCTCAAAGCAGCAGGCAACCGAGTAATCGTGATACTGGCCGCCCGCAACAAAGAGCTCCTCATTCTTGAAGAAGAGATGCGCGCTTCATCTGATGAAGTTATCATCATGACAGATGATGGTAGTGCAGGAACAAAAGGTTTGGTCACAGACGGCATTCGCTCTGTTTTGGAGCGAGAGCCCGTACATCGTTGCTTTGCGATAGGGCCTGCAATCATGATGAAGTTTTGTTGCTTACTCACGAAAGAGTACCAAGTTCCTACCGATGTATCACTCAATACCATTATGGTCGATGGCACAGGAATGTGCGGTGCTTGTCGCATCACTGTTGGGGGTAAGCGTAAGTTTGTCTGCGTAGATGGACCTGAGTTTGACGGCCATGAAGTAGATTTTGATGAAATGTTGATGCGCCTGCGGGCTTACAAAGGAGCAGAGTATGAAAAGCTACATCATCACGAAACGACAGAGTCACATCAAGACAAAAGCAGAGATGCTACTTGGCGTGCCAATCTCCGAAAAGCCAAAAGTGCAAAAGAGCGCATGGCCATCCCACGTTGCGAGATGGAGGAACTTGATCCGATCTATCGTGCCACACAGTTGCGTGCCGAGGTTAATCGTGGTTTAACGCCTGCTGTTGCTCAAATGGAAGCACAACGCTGTTTGGACTGCAACAATCCGGGATGTGTCCAAGGATGTCCAGTAGGTATTGACATTCCACGCTTCATTAAGCATGTAGAACTTGGCGAGTTTGCAGAAGCGGCACACACGATTAAAGAGTATAGCACGTTGCCTGCCGTTTGTGGTCGTGTCTGTCCGCAGGAAAAGCAATGTGAAAGTCGCTGTATCCATCTCAAGACCAAAGGGGAATCCGTAGCTATTGGTCATTTGGAACGCTTTGTAGCCGATTATGAGCGACAGCATGGCACAGCCGTTTCTCCCCATCGTCAACGTAATGGAAAGCGAGTGGCTGTCGTTGGGTCTGGTCCTGCTGGCCTCGCCTTTGCTGGTGAAATGCTTCATCGTGGCTATGATGTCACTGTGTTTGAAGCCCTGCACGAATTTGGAGGCGTATTGAAGTATGGTATTCCAGAATATCGTCTTCCCAACGAGATTGTCGATTATGAAATCAACGCTTTGCGCCAAGCAGGTGTACAGTTCGTGAAGGACTGTGTCGTTGGGCAAACCGTCACTGTAGAACAGCTCAAAGCTGATGGCTATTGTGCCCTTTTTGCAGGTCCCGGCGCAGGACTTCCCAACTTTATGGGCATTCCTGGTGAGAACGCCATTAACATTCTTTCCTCCAACGAATACCTCACACGCGTCAATCTCATGGAGGCATTCAATGAAGAAAGTGACACACCTGTACCACGCGGTAAGCATGTCATCGTCGTTGGTGGTGGCAATACGGCCATGGACTCTGTTCGTACAGCCAAACGTCTTGGCGCAGAAACAGCCACAATTGTCTATCGTCGTTCTGAAGAAGAGATGCCTGCACGCTTAGAGGAGGTACGACATGCTAAAGAAGAGGGCATAGACTTCCTTACTCTACACAATCCTCTTTCTTATATTGCCGACGAGAATGGTTGTGTAAAGCAGGTTGTCTTGCAAAAGATGGCGCTTGGAGAGCCTGATGCCAGCGGACGTCGCTCCCCTATCCCTATCGAAGGAGAAACAGTGGTGATGGACACAGACATGGTTATTGTCAGCGTGGGCGTTTCTCCTAATCCGCTTTTCACAAATAGTCTACCCGACTTACAGTTGGGACGCAAAGGTGTTATTGAAGTAAACGACCTATTGCAATCAAGTGACCCTACTATTTTTGCAGGAGGCGACATCGTTCGTGGTGGTGCTACAGTCATTCTCGCCATGGGAGATGGCAAACAAGCCGCAGCCTATATGGATGCCCAACTGCAAGCACAAGCGTAAAACTTAGAACCCTTACAATAAATGGCGCATCTCCGTTTGGGAGATGCGCCATTTGCTTTTACTTCATCGTTGCTCCACTTAAAAAGCCACGTGATGGAGTTGGAAATTACCCATGATACGACTGCGGTCTACATTGCCACGGATGCCAGACACAGAACCAGAAGCCGTATATTGCCACATAATAAAATCTTTCCCATCATTCAGCGTTGGACTATCACTGCGGTAACGGGCTATCATCCAATGGTAATCAGGGAATTGGCCAACCAAATGCTTATTATAAAAATTATGGAATGTGTAGAGTAAAGGCTTTTTGCCATAATGCGCTGCTACACGCTCAATGAATTCACGCAAGTCGGAAATAAACTGATCCTCTGAGACAGAACCTCTTGTTTCTATATCAATTAAAGGCACAAGGTCTTGCTCTTCTTTCAATACCGTAGAGGTCATGTTATTAAACTGCTCATCTATACTGATGTTAGGGCGATAGAAGTGATAGCTTCCCACACTGATGCCGTGCTTCCGTGCTTCTCTAATGTTACGTTTATAAGTGACATCCACGAGGGAGGCCCCTTCTGTCGCTTTCATGTAAGCATAAGAAATATCCTCCGTTGCCACCTGCTCCCAATCTATCGTGCCTTGATAGCGTGAAACATCGATGCCCTCCTTATACTTCATGTTCACCTTCGCTGTTGAAGTACGCGAAGTGCCTACGGCCTCTATCGTGCGTCCATGTTTGTCCTGCATAGCACGCGCTACAAAGCGGTCAGGCTCTACATCATAGGTCGTAGCTGGAACAGCGTGCTTCGACTTTTTCTGTGCTGTCGCTGTTAAAGGGAAGACGGCCAATAAGGCGAGAAAGTATATATATATGGAGTAGTTGCGAATTGACATAATGGGAACTATTTCTCGCAAAGTTACAGAGGATTTGCGAATTAAACCATATTTTTCTCGTTATAAAACTTTAATTGTGAAGCGTTTTTATCGCTTCACCAAGCTTTTGAAGAAAGTCCAAATCCTGTGGATAGGTATAAACTTTCAAATCTTCTGGTAGAGACTGGGGATTGTAGTGTTGCTTATATTCGCCTAAATAAACAAGCGCCAATGGACTCTCCATGTCTTTCATTTGTGCCAACAAGAATTGAAAAAAGCTCAAACGATAATTGGTCGGTGTGCCTGCATCAACAAGATTGCGATCACGGGGGTAATCGGCAGACGAAATCACCAAAGGTTTCTGATGCTTTTCGGCCAAGCGTTTGTGACTTTCAATATATTCACTGGACTTTATATAGGTGTTTGGCAAGGCGTCATAGGTACGATCACCTGAGGTCCACAGCCATTTCTGCGGATGAAGTCCAAGGGTGAAGTAATCAGAAAGCATTGACATGCACCCCTCGTAGTCGTAAGTTTCATTTAAGCCATTGCTCAACCCATCAGACACAATCCCTACAAGATGGGGCGTATCTTTATCCTTAATATAGTCTATCAAGGGCTGAATGCGTTCTATATCATCGCTCAAAAAATCCCAAGCAACAAGTACTGGCGATTGCAAAAGTTGCATCTCTTCGTCCCAGCGTTGTATCGACTCTTTCATTTCAAGGTCGCTCCACAGGCTTAAGCGCCATTGCAAGGCCACTCTTAATCCCTGCTTTTCCGCTTCCTTGATAAAAGGAGAAACAAACTTCTCATTGTTAGGATCAACACCTATAGCAATAACATCAAAGCCTGTTTGGCGCAGCAAGGCAAGCGTTGGTGCAAGCTCTTTTTCACCCATCCACACATCATCGGCCAAGCGTATCCCTACAAGACGTTGTGGCACGCCTTTTAATACCAACTGCGTGCCATTTGCTTGTATATGATTTTGTGCCACGCATGCTTCAATCACACAAAACATCCATGCAAAGAGCGTGAAAAAAAACATTGTTCTGAGTTTGAGCATTGTCATAAGAGTTTTTTAGAAAGTGATAGTACCATACGTTTTCATTCTGAAACAGCTATTCATTAAATGGGTCAAGACTCAATCTTGTGGAACATATACTTTATGCGTTCCTCGACCTTCTGTCTTTAGAATACCACTCTCGCAAAGCACTCGTAGTTCGGCAACCGCCTTAGAACGCGACAAGTGCGTCATGGCTATATAGTCGCCTATGCGGAGGTAGCGATGCGTCGCAAAAAACTCCTTTACTGCTTCAATTCGTGCCGATTGCGGTTCTATGGGAGCAAGGCGTTGCTTCTCTTTGGTGCGCTCAAGATGGGCGCAGGCATCAGCGCGTGCAATAAGATTGCGAGAGGGGCGAAAACGGATGCTACGCACACAAACGCTTTTGGCATTACGATGCGTGCCTCCCTCCACTTCTTCTCGTTCCTTTCCTTCTACAAGCCCCAAAGAAGCAGTGAACGTGCCAAGACCATCAATGCGCACGGAACGTCCTTTCACTGTTTCGGCAGCGATGAAAGACGAAAGGGCTTCGAGCAATCCGAGGACGTCCGAGGTTGTGAACGTAGAGCTTGCTTGAAGTGCACGTGCCAAGTCTTCCGTGGTGGTAACGCCTGTGTGTATCAAATGTGGATAAGTCGTTTCCTTCCCTTCGTCGCGCACATCGTTCATCGTGCGCATGATAAACTGAGCCATAGATTTAATTAGGATTTGATGAATGCACAAAGATAATTATTAGCAATGGGAAATTTATCTCTTTGCGCTAAAAAACTTTTCTTCCGTGGCAGAAAAGTTTAGACCACAGTGCAATCTACATAAATCGCACTGCGAATTATATAGTTTGCAGTGCAATTTATATAACTCACAGTGCGATTTGAAGTTTGGTGGCGCAAGGAGAAAAGTTTTTTAGCCTTCAGCAAGAAACTTCTCCCTACACTCTTAAAAGAGTTGTAGCTTCTTATTGCGTGCTTCGTTGAGAGAAATGGTTTTCACGCGAGGACCATTGTACTTCTCACGCAGGTCGGCCTGCGTGGTGGCAAGTTCGCTGAAAAAATCATCTTTCGTTTCCTCATTCATGAAACGTGAAGCCGTAATCACCATCTGCGAAGCATCTTTGACATAAATTACGGGACCATCATACACTGGTGCTATCTTCAACGCTGTATGCAAAGCGCTGGTTGTGGCACCACCTATGCAAATGGGGCAGTTTACTCCCGCTTCGTTCAATGCCTTGGCTGTAATGACCATTTCTTCCAAACTCGGTGTAATAAGTCCGCTTAAGCCAATGAAATCGACCTGTTCATCGATAGCCGTTTTTACGATTTTATCAGCAGGCGTCATAATACCTAAGTCAATAATCTCGTAGTTGTTGCATCCAAGAACGACACCTACAATGTTTTTACCTATGTCGTGTACATCGCCTTTGACCGTAGCCATGAGGGCTTTGCCTGCCGAGCTTTGACCAACCACCCTTTCGGCCTCTATATAAGGCTGAAGAATGGCCACAGCTGCCTTCATCGTACGCGCTGTTTTGATAACCTGCGGAAGGAACATCTTACCTGCTCCAAAAAGGTCGCCCACTATATTCATCCCACGCATGAGTGGGCCTTCGATGATATTCACTGCATGGGGATATTGTGGCAACAACTCGTGCAGGTCTTCATTCAAGTGAGTGGAAATGCCCTTGATAATAGCGTATTCCAAACGCTCTTCCACAGACTTTTTGCGCCACTCGTCTTGTTTATTCTTTGTTTCTCCACCCGTCTGTTGTCCTTGCAACTGTTCGGCCAAGGCAATGAGTTCCTCGCTGGCATCACGGCGATTGAGTATCACGTCTTCTATCAATTGCAATTGCTCCTTGGGGATATCCTCATAGAGTACAGCCGTTGAGGGGTTGACAATACCCATGTCCATACCAGCCTGAATGGCATGATAGAGGAAAACGGAGTGCATCGCTTCGCGCAGATAAGTGTTGCCACGAAAAGAGAAAGAAAGATTACTTACTCCGCCACTGACATGTGCTCCCGGAAGATTAGTACGTATCCAACGGGTGGCTTCGATGAACTCACGGGCATAATCGTTGTGCTCTGCCATGCCCGTGCAAATGGCCAAGACGTTAGGGTCAAAAATAATGTCTTGCGGAGGGAAGTTCAGCTTCTCGACCAAAAGTCGATAAGCACGCGAGCAGATCTCAATACGGCGATTGTAAGTAGACGCTTGTCCTTCTTCATCGAAAGCCATCACAACGACTGCTGCACCATATTGCCGTATCTTGGCGGCATGATCTAAGAAAGCTTCTTCGCCCTCCTTGAGCGAAATAGAATTGACGATACATTTGCCCTGCACGCACTTCAATCCTGCTTCTATGACTTCCCACTTGGAAGAGTCTATCATAAAAGGGATACGTGCCACATCGGGTTCGGAGGCCAAGATATTGAGGAAATGGGTCATCTCCTTTGAAGCATCCAAAAGGCCATCGTCCATGTTAATATCTATGATTTGCGCGCCATCTTCGACCTGCTTACGGGCAATGTCGCAAGCTTCTACATAGTTACCTTCCTTGATGAGGCGCAAAAACTTGCGGGAGCCTGCCACATTGCAACGCTCGCCAATGTTCAAGAAGTTGATTTCTGGCGAGGCTACCAAACGATCAAGACCCGAAAGCCACATATATTCATGCTGCGGTACTGGCACGTGTGGTTTTGCCACAGCAATGCGTTCTCCAAAAGATGCGATATATTCATCTGTTGTGCCACAACAGCCTCCCAAGATATTAAGCAATCCTTCATCCAAAAACGCTTGTATTTGCGCTGTCATTTCCTCTGCACTTTGGTCATATTCGCCCAACGAATTGGGCAAACCAGCATTGGGATAACAAGAGATGTAATAAGGGGCTTCCGCAGCCAATTCTTCAAGGAAAGGTTTCATCTCCGATGCGCCAAAGGAGCAGTTCAAACCTACGGAGAATATCGGTGCGTGTTCTATTGATGCGAGAAAAGCCTTGATGCTTTGCCCAGAAAGCGTACGCCCAGAAAGATCTGCCACCGTCATGGAAAGCATAATGGGCACACGACGACCTGTTACCTGCATAGCTTCTTCAGCGGCATAAAGTCCAGCTTTTAGGTTGAGCGTATCGAAAATTGTTTCCAAGAGCAAAGCATCTACTCCCCCTTCAAGCAAAGCCTCCATCTGCTCTTGATAGGCAGAAACCAGTTCATCATAAGTCAAAAGTCGGAGTGCTGGGTCGTTTACGTCTGGGCTCATAGAGCACGTGCGGTTTGTTGGACCAACAGAACCAGCCACAAAACGTGGCTTTTCGGGCGTAGAGAACTGATCGGCACAAGCACGTGCCAAACGTGCTCCCTCCAAATTCAACTCTCGACAGAGATGCTCACAGCCATAGTCGGCCATCGAGATGCGTTGTGAGGAGAATGTATTTGTTTCAATTATGTCTGCCCCTGCTTTCAAATAACGGGTATGTATCTCTGAAATAATATCGGGGCGCGTCAGAATAAGTAAATCATTGTTGCCTTTTTGCTGGCCAGGAAGATTGGCAAATCGTTCGCTACGAAAATCTTCTTCGGTCAACTTATAGGCCTGTATCATCGTTCCCATCGCTCCGTCGAGCAGGAGGATACGTTCTTTAATAACGTCTGTTAGTTGCAGCATCTAATGTGTCTGTTCTGTGTTAAATAGAAAACTCAAAAGAGATTTACTCTTTTTGTTCATGCGTCATGACACGCCCTCAATAACGCTTCATCATCGTCCGTGCCAGTTCTCGCTTATCTTCTTTTTCTTTCATCGTGGCCCGCTTGTCGTACTCTTTCTTGCCTCGACAAAGGCCTATCACCAATTTGGCCAGTCCCTTGTCATTGATGAATAAACGGAGAGGCACTATTGTAAAACCCGGTGTGCGGGTTTCATTTTGCAAAGCACGAATTTCCTTTTTATTCAACAAAAGCTTACGATCACGGCGCACAGCATGGTTATTATAGGAACCAAATTCGTATTCAGCAATATACATGTTCTTCACCCACAATTCACCTTTGTCTATGAAGCAAAACGTATCGACCAAACCAGCTTTACCTGCTCGAATGCTCTTGATTTCTGTGCCTGAAAGCACTATGCCAGCCGTGTAGGAGTCGATAACAAAATAGTCGTACTCTGCACGCTTGTTTTTGATATTCACCTTCGCAGGCTTCAATTTCTTCTTATCTTTTGCCATATTGCGGAAGACAGATTAGGATTTAACGATGTCGGCAAATTGTTCGATGTGCTCGTCTATGTAGGTAGCAATAGCCTCGGTATAATTGGCTTCTTCGACAATAAACTCGTCATCTAAGTCGTCAAACTGAGGATATTGTTCATAAAGTGCCATAAACTCTTCGTCCGAAAGATCAGCAGTCAACGCTTCTTGATGCTCTTCAAATAGCTTCCGGCCTTTATATATCAACTTTTGCAAGTCCTTTAATCCCCACAATCGCAAGGCCTTTGCAAAAGGATTGAGAAATATGAAAGGTCCATATCCATTTTGAATGAGTTGAATAAAACCACCATCCATCACTTCTTCGTGCACAATGGCGTATCCCCAAAGCGTGATTTGGTCCGCATTCAACTTTTGCATTGTCTCTGCATTGAGTTCTCCACCAACAGCCTCCTTTATGGCCTTGATAAAGAGAGCCACGAAAGCATCCATACCCTCACCAGCAGCTTTTACTACCGCTGTTTCTGGAATTTTGACTTGTATCTTCTCTGACATCTTTTATATCTCTATTTGTAAGCCATCATAGGCTAAGAACACGTTTGCGGGCAGCTGCTTGCTGACCGCATCGTGCGGTCCTAAACTATGGGCAATATGGGTAAAATAAGTTGCTTCAGCACCGACTTTTTGAGCAAAGCCCAAGGCTTCCTGCAAACTCAGGTGGGAGTGGTGAGCTTCTATGCGCAGAGCATTCACCACAAGCGTTCGCACATCTTTTAGATAAGTCATCTCTTCTTCTGGGATGGTCTTCATATCCGTAATATAGGCGAAATCACCATAACGAAAGCCTACTATCGGTAAATTCCCATGCAATATGCGAAAAGGGACAATACTCACTGCGCCTATTTCCACAGGGCGATGTACCTCCAATGTGCGCAAATCAAGCCTCGGTACACCCGGATATTTTTTCTCTGCAAAACAATAGGGCAAACGCTGGCGTAAACTTTCCACACAAGATGGCTCAGCATAAATAGCACAAGCCTCAAAAAGGCGAGATGGTCGCAGATCGTCCAATCCTCCTATATGATCATAATGATCGTGTGTAATCACAATTGCATCAAAGGGCTTAAAGCCTACTTGTAGCATTTGTTGGCGAAAATCAGGGCCACAATCAAAAAGAACCCGTACGCCATCATTGGTCTCCAACAATGCACTCGTGCGCAAACGGTGGTCGTGCACATTGGTAGAAGTGCAGGTTTCGCAGTCGCATCCCAGCATAGGTACACCACTACTGGTGCCTGTTCCAAGAAAAGTCAGTCGCCCCATCTCTTCGCTCCTACCTTCTACGTACTAATAAAGTTCACTTCGGGCTTCAACAAGATACCAAACTTTTCTTGCACAGCTTGTTGCACAGCTTGACAAAGAGCCTGTATCTCTGCACCCGTAGCACCGCCAAGATTAACCAAGACCAAAGCTTGTTTGCTATGTACTCCTGCTCGCGCCAAAGACTTTCCCTTCCAGCCAGCTTGCTCTATCAGCCAAGCAGCTGGCACTTTCACTCCGTTTTGAGCGGGAAAGGAAGGCATATCGGGGTAACGACCATGCAAATCAACAAACTTTTCATGTTTGATCACTGGGTTCATAAAGAAAGACCCTGCATTCCCTTGTTCCTTTGGATCGGGAAGCTTGGCATTACGCACCTCAATAACGATGCGTCGGATGTCTTCCGCCGTAGCGGTAGACAGTAAGTTTCGTTGCTCCACCTCTCGTTGCAAGGCAACATAGCGATAATTAGGACAGAATTTCTTATTCAAGCGATAGGTCACAGAAGTAACGATATATTGTCCTTTCAAAGCGTTCTTAAACACACTCTGTCGGTAGCCATAGTCACAATCAGCATGACTAAACAAACGCTCTGTACCATCTGCCACAGCAATTGTTGCCACTGTTTCAATCACTTCCTCTACCTCTACGCCATAAGCTCCTATATTTTGTACCGCACTTGCCCCTACTTCTCCGGGAATCAGGCTTAGATTTTCAATGCCATACCAGCCCCGCATAACAGCCTCTGCCACAAAATCGTCCCATACGACACCTGCACCTACGCACACACTTACTGTATCCTCATCTTCTTCAACAATCTCTACACCCTTTATTGCCGAGTGTAAAATAGTTCCCTTATAATCGCTCAAGAACAAAAGGTTGCTACCTGCCCCGATGTGCAGAAAAGGTTCGTTTGGCGTTGCACGTAGTTCTTCCAATACCATCCGCAACTCTTCTATAGTTTCATACTCTACAAAAGTATTGCATCGGACTGGAATTCCAAAAGTATTGTGCGACAGCAGAGCGTAGTTTCTTTCTTTTTTCATTGCTAAGTTTAGTTGCTAAACTTGGTCATCATCCATTCTCCGCGCACCTTCTTAAAAACCAAAGTGCAAGTCATACCATTCGACACGCCGTAGAGCATCAATACGCGAGTATTGGGGTTTGGGAATGTCTGACCATAATTGATAGTAGCGACCATGCCTTGTGGAAACTCTGGTGCATAGTCGGGCCATTGCACTACATCAAGCGTCCCTTCAATGGTACTGAAGTTATCGCTGTCATAAGTAGTGAATAAGAAAGGATTGGCTATGTGTTGCTTTTGATACTTTGTGCTTGAGGCAAACTGTCTATAGAATTTGTAAAAATCGCTATTCTCATTTTGCGCCAAGGCATGCTGATTGATATTTGTCAAGTACCATTGTCCTTTAGGCTTTTGGAACACATACTGCTTCACATAATTCTTCTTCAAGTCGAACATATCCACAGACACCAGCTTAATAGCTGTATCTTTTTCAACTCCTATAGACTTTTCGTCTTGGTATAAAAGACAGATCATATCCATGCGACTGAACAACTTGTCATATTGCCATTGTTCTTTCTGCACCATACTCTCTTTACCATCTACTTTCACAGACAAAGGAAACGTCGTGCGTTCCAGCTGTCTTTTCCGGCTCTTCATATAACCATATACAAAGTCGGCAAAAAGTCCATCTGCAGCGAGAGGCACACTATCTATCGCCACTGTATCACTATCTGTCATGAGGCTGTCCACTTTTAAGCTATCGCCCATTACCGCTACTGTTTCAGACTTCTTGCCATCTGCACAGGCAACAAGCAGACCAACCACCAAGAGAAAAAGGAAAGAGGGTTTCATTTTCTTACATTTCATAATAAATCCATCTAGAACAAACTCCACTACACTGCAAATTTACGGCTTTTCCTTTGAAGCACACCCCATTATTACAGATAAATGTATAACTTTGCAGTATCAGTCAAAGAATATCAGCGTTTATGGCATTAACAGATAAGATTCAACAGCTCTTAGGCGAAGTTGCAAGCTTCGTCGCAACCAATGAGGCAGAACTCGAAGAGCTTCGCCTTAAGTATCTCAGCCGTAAGGGTATCATTAACGACCTTATGGCCGAGTTTCGTGATGTGCCTAACGACCAAAAACGTTTAGTCGGCATCCAATTGAACGAGCTTAAAGCCAGCATTCAAGAAAAATTCAATGCGCTCAAGCAAGAAATCATTTCTCATGAAGATGTTGATGGCAACCTCGATTTGAGCCGCACACCCTACCCCATTGCTTTGGGTACTCGACATCCACTCTCGCTTGTTAAGAATGAGATTGTAGACATCTTTGCACGCTTGGGGTTCACAGTGGCCACAGGTCCAGAGATTGAGGACGATTGGCATGTCTTCTCCTCTCTTAATTTTGCCGACGACCATCCTGCACGTGATATGCAGGACACATTCTTCATCCAATCGCAACCCGACATTATTCTACGGACACACACAAGCTCTGTGCAAAGCCGTGTTATGGAAACGCAAAAGCCACCTATCCGTGTCATTTGCCCAGGTCGTGTCTATCGCAACGAGGCAATTTCAGCACGTGCACACTGCTTCTTCCATCAAATTGAGGGATTGTATATAGATAAGGATGTTACCTTTGCCGACCTAAAGCAAATTCTTCTGCTTTTTGCCCGTCAGATGTTTGGCGCAGACACTAAAATTCGCTTACGTCCCTCCTACTTTCCTTTCACAGAGCCCAGTGCTGAGATGGACATCAGTTGCAACATCTGTGGTGGCAAAGGCTGTAGCTTCTGTAAGCACACTGGCTGGGTTGAAATCATGGGTTGCGGTATGGTTGACCCTAATGTTCTTGACGCCAATGGCATTGACAGCAAAATTTATAAAGGCTATGCTTTCGGTTTCGGTGTGGAACGCATCACCAACTTGAAATATCGTGTGAGCGACCTCCGACTCTTCAGCGAGAACGATCAGCGCTTCCTCGAAGAGTTCACCTCTGCCCACTAATTGTTCATCAAGGTCTGCTAAGCCACGCTTGGCAGGCCTTTTCTATATCTTTATCCTTATGAAATGTCTCATCTTTGCCGCTGGACTTGGCACACGTTTACGCCCACTCACCGACACGATGCCCAAAGCACTTGTGCCCATTGCAGGACGTCCGCTTTTAGCACATACCATCGACCGACTCAAAGCAGAAGGAGCAACAGAAATTGTGGTCAACACTCACCATTTTGCAGAACAAGTGGAAGCCTACCTTACTACACACGACTTTGACATTCCCATCCACATCTCCAATGAACGTGAACAACTTTTAGACACAGGCGGTGGACTTCGCCAAGCTCTACAACTTTTCACCGATCAAGAAGCCCCCGTTCTCATCCACAATGTTGATATTTTTAGCAATGCGCCATTGCGCCAATTTTATGAAAAGAACGTAGACACTGATGCAACACTGATGGTCAGTCATCGCAACTCTAACCGGCAACTTTACTTCGACAATAAGCAGAATCTCGTAGGCTGGAAAAATCTCGACACACAAGAAGTGCGCCCACAATCGGCCATCATCGACGATACACTCACGAGCTATGCTTTCTCAGGCATCCATCTCGTGTCACCACGTCTATTGAGTGAATTAAACACTTTCCCAAAGAAGTTCAGCATCATGGATTTCTACCTTTCCGTCTGCCAACGCCTCGCCATCAAAGGCTATCCTTGCAATAATTTGCAACTGCTTGACGTTGGTAAAAGTGACAGCATCGCCCAAGCAGAAACATTTCTTCTTTCTCTACAATAAGCTCAGCAAGCACTTTTAACGGCTTTCATCATTTCCTTTTCTATACATTCCTCACCTCATTTAGCCCAATGAAGAAGTTTGTCAAAGACCTCCGCCTCGTTGCCATAGAACATTTGCCTGCCGACAACTTTGTGCTACGCCTTACAGATACAGACCCTCTGCCAGAGATGCGTCCCGGACAATTTGTCGAAGTATTGGTGAAAGAGAGTGCAACCACTTTTCTGCGTCGCCCCATTTCTATCAATTACATCGATAGACAAAAAAATGAGCTTTGGCTCTTGATACATGCAGTAGGAGCTGGCACACGCCTATTGCAAACACTTGTTGCAGGAGATTTCCTAAACTGCATATTCCCGCTCGGAAATGGTTTTTCCACACCATCAGCATCTATTCAACACCCACTACTCGTTGGGGGCGGAGTTGGCACAGCCCCTCTTCTTCTCTATGGTGAAGCCTTGAAAACAGCTGGCATCACACCCACCTTTCTTCTTGGCGGTCGTAGCCGTGAACACATCCTACAAGTTCCTCTTTTTGAAGAAATTGGAACTACACTTCTTGCTACAGAAGATGGTAGCGCAGGGGCTAAGGGATTCGTCACACAACATCCTGCGCTCAACACAGAGTGCTTCGATTTCATTGCCACTTGTGGTCCTCTACCCATGATGAAAGCTGTGGCCAATTATGCGAAACAGCACAACATCTATTGTGAAGCCTCTTTAGAGAACCTCATGGCCTGTGGCATCGGAGCTTGTCTCTGCTGCGTGGAAAAGACCACCAAAGGCAACCTCTGCGTTTGCACCGAAGGGCCTGTGTTCAACATCAAAGATTTAATGTGGTAATTCCTTAGATATATGGCACAACTACAAGTTAAAATTTCGGACAAGCTCACCCTCAAGAATCCCGTCATGACGGCATCTGGCACTTTCGGTTATGGGACAGAGTTTGCCGACTTCATCGACCTCAACCAGCTTGGGGGTATCATCGTCAAGGGCACAACCCTCCTCCCTCGTGAGGGTAACGATTACCCCCGTATGGCGGAAACACCTATGGGAATGCTCAATTGTGTTGGTTTGCAAAACAAAGGTGTGGACCATTTCATCGAGCACATTTATCCCACCATCAAAGACTATGACACAGAATTCATAGTCAATGTCTCTGGGTCAACGCCTGAAGATTATGCCATCTGTGCAGAAAAAATAGCAGCTTTGGATAAAATAAACGCCATAGAGTTAAACATCTCTTGTCCCAATGTACACGATGGCGGTATGGCCTTTGGTGTCACTTGTGCTGGTGCTGCTTCTGTGGTAAAAGCTGTTCGCAAAGCATACTCCAAAACGCTCATGGTGAAACTCTCTCCTAATGTTACCAACATTGCCGAAATAGCACAATCCATCGAAGCAGAAGGAGCCGATTGTCTTTCTCTCATCAACACCCTCATGGGCACAGCCATCGACATTGAACGCCGATGCACCACTCTTAGCATTGGCACTGGCGGATTGTCTGGTCCTGCCATCAAACCTATTGCCCTACGCATGGTGATGCAAGTGGCCAAAGCGGTCAAAGTTCCTCTCATCGGCTTGGGTGGTATCATGAACGCCACCGATGCTTTAGAATTTTTGATGGCTGGCGCTTCCGCCATCCAAATCGGTACAGCTAATTTCATTGACCCCACTATCACCATCAAAGTACGTGATGGCATTAACGATTGGTTGGACAAACATGGTGTTAGTGATGTAAACGACATTATCGGGTGCGTTAAGTAATAATAAACCCATTTCAGAGGAAACATTTTACGTATCTCATTTCACTCAGCCACTCTTAGCGAGTTCCTAATCCCCTATCCATAGCAGTGAAAATAACTTGCGTCTCGCCACTAAGAATACAGAAGAACTTACCATCCGTAAACTCACCTACAAAAATCCAACGATGGGGATAAGTTTGAGGAGGCACGGAAGAACAGTGAATCTGAATAACTTACAAATGCTGAAGAGAGATAATATACCGCTCAATAATTATACTTCCTTATTTTCAATAAACAATTAAGTTGATAAAGTTATGAAGACACTATCTGTTAGACAACCATGGGCATCACTCCTTGTGAGTGGATTGAAAGATATCGAGAACAGAACCTGGGCACCAAACTATAAGGGGCGCATTTTGATTCATGCGTCATCGACCAAAGTACCAAAGGATTTTGCTGATAAGAACATCTTTGAGACGAATAACGAAATTGAGAACGAGCAGATGTTTGGCAACTTCCCTGAGTTTGAGAACTTAGATTACTCAGCTATTGTTGGATATGTTACGGTGAGTGGAGACGGCAACGATTCTACATCTGTATGGGCTTTTCCTGTGGAACATCAATGGCACATAGAGGACGCTTACATTTTCGACGAGCCTATTAGAAACGTAAAGGGCAAACTGAATCTGTTTGAAACTCCAGAAATAGACGAGAAAAACCTGCCACCAGCCCATAAGTTAGTGCGTCGCACACCACGATTGGAAGGGGATTGCCTTATTGTGCCACTCACAGAGGACTATTTGGATCATATTATTGAAATGGGACAGATGAACTTAGGTATTACGGAGGAAATAAGCAAGCTTGTGGAGAAGCCTATGGAAGAGCAGAAAGATGACAAGTATGCTTTTAAACCCATCAGCACCGTGCGCCTTGAAGCGGCAACTCGAACAAAGACCTTTGAAGTGGTGCAGATTGGCTATCAGACATGGGAATTGGACGATGGCTCGCAGAAAAAGGTTATCAGCTGGAATATGGAGGAGATGGATTATGTAGATATAGCCTTCATCTTAAAAGTGGATGACACCAACAAATAGCGCGCTTTAAACTGGAAATCAACGAGATGAAAAGTAGTTGGCTAAGCAAGCGAGGGGCTATTTTGTCAAAATATGCCACCTCTTTATCTCAGAAATCCGACAGAGTCAAAGTTACGTTTGATTACCCTAACTGTGGTTGGATGTATATGCACTTCCATAAGAATGGTACTGACATGGGCTATATTGTACTTTCAGACATTTATGACTGCTTTGTTCCCATCCGTGAATGGCTCGAAACAATTGCCACTTCACATTATCAGCAGGCAAGCATCATAAACCTTGATTGTGAATGTTACCATGTAGTATTATCTTATGAACCCGTTTGGTTCTATGAAGAAAATGAGAAAGTAAAAGAGGCATCTCCTCTTAATTATGGAATTTTCTCGGTGTATGACGAAGCCGATAAAGAATTTATCATAGATGCCCTTTGTAACACAGAGACTTTCATCCGTGAGATGTATCAGTGTTTAATTAACTTTACCGAAGCAATGAAGCTAAAACCTGATTTTATCGATGATTGGGTGCAGCAAAGTTTTAATGAAGAATGGGCAGAACTTGACTATGATGCCCCCACTATGAATGAGATATTTATAGGAAAAGTAAAGTCTAAAAAGATTGAAAGCTACATTCTGCATATGGACGAATGGCATAAATCGAGAAGATAATCTAGCGAACTCTGAAAAATAACTATAATAAGGTAGGACAAATAAGCGTGACACATCTCAAACGGAATATGGCTACGTTAGTGCCTCATAAGAAAATTGGACTGAGTACCTGAATATAGACTACAAGTGTCTCTTGAAGATGAGAGGAGCAATGCCATCACCACAAGCAGTGTTCTTTCTGGTTGGAGAAGTTGTTCGTAGTAATACAGAAACAAGTCACTCTAAAAAGCTACCATATGTAAGCGCATGGCTGGAGAAAGAAAGATCTAAGCGATGACAACAAAAAGCAGAATAATAAGCAGCATCAATAGTCATACCTCGAATGGATAAGAAGATTAGCTTACACACTTTTGAGGGCACTACCGAACAATTAGTCATGTAGACATTCTCGCTTCTTTTCGCCAATACGGGAGGCGCATGGAGAAATTTCTCCATGCGCCTCCCGTATTTTCTTCATGCGTATCAAAAATTATCTGATTGCGTAAGCTACTCTTTTCTTAGTAATCAACAAAAAACATTCTATAAAAGTTTCTTTTCAAACCGTGTAGGAAGTACTTATTTCAGTCTTCAAACATTACGTATTGCTCGCAATTACATTAAACACAGAATTTTATTTGATGTTATTTCCACTTTCAAAAAAATAGTTGTATCTTTCGTTTGCTAAAGCAATAACAAAACAAGATGGAGCAAAACTACGAACAACTTAAAGCTATCTTCCCTACCCTTCTCAACTCTCAGTTTTATGAAGTATTGGAGCGACATACAGAGATTAAAGTAATAAAAAAAGGCGAATATCTTGTCGATTATCAATCTTTGTCTAAAAAACTTTTTATCCTTATCAAAGGAGCAGTGATGACGGACTTTGTTGCTCGTAATGGTGAGAAACGCACCATTATGTTCCATACAGAAGAGTTCTGCCCTTTTTTCAAATCATACGATTCTTTCTTCTTACACAAACACTCTTCCTACGAAATGCGTGCCATTGAGCAAACCATAGTAGCTGTCATCAATTTTGAATATCTTTATGAGTATATCCAGCAAGACCTTGAAGTCTTACAATTTTACACTCACGCCACAGAAGAACTTTTTATGATAACAGAACAATTACGCAACAACCACCTAACACTTACTTCCGAAGAATATCTTGCGTGGCTCTACGACCATTTTCCTTTCCTCATTCAACGCTTCCCTGCTCAAAACATAGCCAATTTTATGGGAATTACGCCCGTTTGGCTATCGAAGTTGAAAGCAAAAATGTTTTCTTGAATTAGTTTAAGAGTTTTACGTAACAAGCTCTCTATCTTTGCATCGTTAAAACAAAATAGTTCACTCCAAATAAAAGAATATGAAAACGTATGCACAAGACAATGAAGCTTGGAAACAAGTAAATGCCCTCTTACCTGAGAGTTTTCAAATAAAAGCCGACAATTTACCACATGAAGAAATATGGGAATGGAACGGCAATAAGATGCACATCGACCGCTATAGCAACCCTGAGTCTGAATATCGTCTTTTTCTTCATCACGGTGTAGGCACAAATGGTCGCCAACTTATGATGATTTTTGGGCATAAGATGGCAGATCTTGGCTACGAAGTGGTCGCAATGGACAATCTTGGTTATGGCATGACCGAGGTGACACAAAAAAATGTTACTTACAGCGATTGGATTAAAGCTTTCACAGATTTTGTAAACTATGAGACTAAGCGAGACTATAAGAAACCCATTCTCTATGGATTAAGTGCTGGCGGTATGATTACTTATCATGCTTCTTGTTTCATTGAAGAAGTCTATGGTATTATTGGGATGTGTTTTCTCAAAAACGACAATAAAATTGTTGGCGAAGAGACCTCTAAGTTCAAAGGTACTTCGTGGATGGTAGTCCCTGCGATGAAGAAACTTACTCAAACCCCACTGCGCACACTAATGGTACCAATGAAAAGTGTTTCTAAGATGACAGCACTGACAAATAATCCCGATGCTTTGAAAATTATGATGCAAGATTCAGCATCAGGTGGTGCCAGCGTACAACTACAATTTCTTTCAGAATATATGACTTATCAGACGCCTATTCCTGTCACAAAGTTTGATAAATGTCCCATACTGCTCACGCAGCCAGAACTTGATCGCTGGACTCCACTGAAACTAAGCGAGATTTCGATGTCTGGCATCAAGACATCTTTTACGATCAAAATTCTCACTGGTGGTGGACACTACCCTATGGAGAAAACTGCTCTGCAGGAATTAGTAGACTATGCCGATAAATTCATTAAGAAGCTATAAAAAACTATTTTCAGATAGTATCATATAGTGAATACTTCCTTTCCACAGCTATGCTATCTCTATTGCCTCATTTGTCGTCTAAACTCGGCGCAGGCGATAGAGGTGGCTACGGCAACGTTTAAGCTCTCACTCGTTGCCCGATTGAGGGGATAATTGGGGACAAACAAGCGCTCTGTCACCAACGCTTCAATAGCAGGTGAAATGCCTTTGCCTTCATTGCCCATCACCAAAAGTCCACCACCACGCAAATCTTTACAATAAATATCCTCTCCCTCTAAGAACGTGCCATAAACGGGTATAGTTTGTGGCAACATTTTAATCCATCTTGGCAAGTCAACATAGTGGCAAGCCACACGTCCCAAAGCTCCCATCGTAGCTTGCACCGTCTTTGGCGAAAAGGCATCGGCACATTCCATTGAACAATAGATATGGGCTATCCCAAACCAATCGGCCAAACGAATGATAGTCCCTAAATTGCCCGGATCTTGAATACCATCCAAAGCCAACACTAAAGTGTCTTCTATTGAAAAATCGGCTTCAGAAAATCCCTGTGGCTTTTCAAAGACAGCTAAACAATCATGTGGCGTTTTTTGCAAAGAGGCTTTTTCCAATTCTTGTTGCGACACTTCGACGACTTCTTCGGCGTTCAAGCGTTTTGCACTCTCCAAATAACGGTCCGTGGCTAACACGCACCGCAAACGAAAGTTATCAGCAAGGTCTTCCACTGTTTTAGGTCCTTCTGCTAAAAAGCAGTTTTCTGCATCACGATGCTTTTTCAAAGAAAGAGAATGAATCCATTTCAATTTATTCTTGCTAATGGGCATAGGCATTTGAGCATTGTGCCAAGGTAAAATGCACCTTGGATGATTAAAAACACACAAAGCTACAGTTTTTTTTTCAGATTGAAGTCTTAACTTTGCAGAGATATGCCGAAACATCTCAACAATATGCTCTATATACTGGCCGTAATCATCGCTATGGTCAGTTGTTCTCCTACTCGTTTTCTCCAAGAAGACGAGACTTTGTTGCGCTCCGTGACTATCAAAAGCGACAACAAAACAGTTGCCCCAGCCGACTATCGAGGTTATATTCGTCAAGAGGCCAACTCACGCTGGTTCAACCTATTGAAAGTGCCTCTTGGTCTTTACTCGCTATCGGGGCGAGACAGCACAAAAGCCATCAATAAGATTTTCCGTCGCATCGGTCAAGCTCCACGCATATACAATGAAAATGCCACCCAACAAAGCGTCTATGCTCTGAAATCGGCTCTGCAAAACAAGGGTTACCTCCATGCAAAAGTGGAAACCATCACACAGACGAAACACCAACATACAGACCTAACATATCACTTACAGCCCGGACTTCGCTGGATTGTGCGTTCCATTCGCAAGGAATTCGATGATGAAAGCATAGAGTGCGCTTACGAAAAAGACAGTGTTGCCTCCGTTTTATATGTAGGTATGCCCATGGATGTTGCTCTGCTCACCTCCGAGCGTTCTCGCATCATTACGGCGCTTCAAAACAGAGGATACTATCTATTGAATAAAGAGTATATTACTTTTAAGGCCGATTCCGCCACAAGCGACCAGTTTGTTGATCTGACACTGAGTTTTGCACGTCCAGCTGGTGTCGACTCCGCTTTGGTCTACCGTCCTTTTCGCATCGGCAAGGTACATATTTATGACCAAATCCAATCGGAAGCTTCTGATTCGTCATTCTATCGCAATCTTTGGATTCACACCAAGGGTAAACCCATCATGCACCGACGCACGTATGCTAATCACACTGCCTTGCGTGCAGATAGCCTTTATCGGGAAAAAGACATACAGCGCACTTACAGCGCATTCAATGCTTTAGAAGCTGTGGCTTTTTCGACTGTTCATCTACAACCAAACTATGCCGACAGCACTGCTCCACGACTTGATGCCACCATCATTGTAAGCCCAGCTAAACGCCAATCCATATCTGCCGAGCTTGAAGGCACAAACACCTCAGGCGATTTGGGAGCAGCTGTGGCGGTGACCTATACCAATCGCAATGCTTTTCGAGGAGCGGAAATCCTCTCTCTCAAACTGCGCACAGCCTATGAAGCCATCAGTGGGTTAGAAGGGTATGACGCACAAAGCTATTTGGAATATAGCGGTGAATTGAGTTTGCGTATGCCCACCATCCAGTTGCCCTTCGTGCGTCAGAGCAGTTTACAAGCTTTCAAAACGTTCTCCGAAGTGGCCCTGCAATACAATTCACAAAATCGCCCTGAATTTCACAAACGTCTGCTCTCTGCCGACTGGAGTTTTCAGTGGCAACCTCTAAAACATCCCGAATGGCGCCATCACTGGAACGTCGTTGGCTTGAACTATGTATTCATGCCATGGATTTCTGAGACATTCCGTAAGAACTATCTTGATAATACGGATAGTCGCTACTCGATGTTGCGATATAGTTACGAAAACCTTTTCATCATGAAGATGGGCTATGGGTTTACGTACAATTCTTCACACCGCAACCTGCCCAATGCCACCTACAACACCAACGACTATCAAATTCGTTTCAATGTGGAAACAGCTGGCAACGTGCTTTATCTCGCTTCACGTATGGCAAAAGCAAAGCGTAACGAAATGGGGCAATATACCCTCTTTAACAACGCTTTTTCCCAATATGTCAAATTAGATTTCGACTATTCAAAAAGCTTTCTCATCAACTCCACCAACTCTGTGGCTATTCACACAGCCTTTGGCATTGCAGTTCCTTATGGCAACACCTCTTATATTCCCTATGAAAAGCGGTATTTTGCAGGTGGTGCTAATAGCGTGCGTGGCTGGAGCGTGCGAGAGTTAGGGCCGGGTAGCTATATTGAGAAAGACGGAAAGATAAACTTCATCAATCAAACGGGCAACATCAAGTTGGATCTTAGCATTGAATATCGCACCGCATTGTTTTGGAAATTCCTTGGGGCTGCATTCATCGATGCAGGCAACATTTGGAACACACGTGCCTACGATGGCTTAGAAGCAGGACAGTTCAAGTTCAACAAGTTCTACAAACAAATAGCTGTCAGCTATGGTTTGGGGATACGTTTTAATTTCGACTACTTTATCCTTCGCTTAGATGCAGGCATGAAAGCCATTCATCCGGGCTATGAGAAAGGCAAAGAACGCTACCCTATATTTCACCCCAAGTTCAGTCGCGACTTTGCGCTCCACTTCGCCATTGGACTTCCTTTCTAATCATTCCTCAAAGGAAATCACACAACTTATCGTCTATGGTCAGATTCATCAGCCTTGGCAGTGGTAGCAGTGGCAACGCCTACTATTTAGAAAGTGCAGACACTGCGCTTCTCATTGATATGGGCATTGGCATCCGCACTTGCAAAAAATACTTCAGAGACTACGGCTTAAACTTCGGTATGGTACGCGCTCTTCTTGTGACTCACTACCATACAGATCACGTAAAAGCTGTTGGTGCGCTTTCACAGCAATTCCATTTTACAGTATACAGTTCGCAACTCATCCATGAGGGCATGGATCGCAATTTCATGATGAGCAAGAAAGTGCCACAAGAACTTCGCTACCGCGTAACGCACCACGAAAGTTTTCAAGTTGGCGGTTTCACCATCACTCCCTTCCCTGTTCCTCACGACACTTCTGAAAACAATGGTTATTTCATAACTCATGGCGACATTCGCTTTTGCCTTATCACTGATGCAGGCCATATCACTTCAGAAATGTTGCCATACATCCGGGAAGCCAACTACTTGGTTATTGAAGCCAACTACGACAAGGAACTGTTAGCTACAGGGCCTTATCCACCCTACCTGCAAAAGCGCATCAGCGGGGGCAATGGACATTTGTGTAACGATATCACAGCCGACACTTTGTCGAAGAACCTGTCTGCCGATGCGAAGCAGGTTTGGCTTTGCCACTTAAGCGAAGAAAACAATCGTCCGAATATCGCCAAAGAAACCATTACCAAAGCATTAAAAGAAGCTGGCTATGGCGTAGAAGAAACCCTTCATGTCGAAACTTTACGACGAAAAGAGCCATCAGGTTTCTATTTGTTGAACTAAAAACTTATTTTTCTATACAAATCCCTTGTTGGTTTGAAAGAAAATACTAACTTTGCACTCGGAAACAAAAATGGTACCTTGACCGAGTGGTTAGGTAGCGGTCTGCAAAACCGTGTACGGCAGTTCGAATCTGCCAGGTACCTCTTTAGAGAGAGCTTCACTTTTAAGAAAGTGAAGCTCTTTCTCTTTATCTTTCTCACAAAAGCCTCTATAAGTTTATCCGCACAAAAATAGCACACAGAGAGCATCTTATGATAAAACTCTGTGTGCTATAAAGACTAACTTATAGATTTTGTGCTCGAAGCGGGACTCGAACCCGCACGGACATTACTGTCCAAAGGATTTTAAGTCCTTCGTGTCTACCATTCCACCATTCGAGCAAACCGAGGCAAAGTTACATATATTTTTTGAATCACAACCACCCTTCAAGAAAAAGTTCATCTTTTCTTTGAAGATTAAGCACCCAAAGATGGTTGTCTGCAAAGAAATTATTATTTTTGTGTGCAATAAAAATCCTACTACAATATGATTTCTAATTTTATTGCCGACAAAGTTGTCATGGACGGTCTGACATTTGATGACGTTCTCCTCGTGCCAGCCTATTCAGAGGTGCTCCCTCGCACAGTCTCACTCGACACACATTTTTCACGCAACATTTCTCTGCACATTCCATTTGCAACCGCTGCAATGGACACAGTCACAGAAGCTCCAATGGCTATCGCCATCGCTCGTGAAGGAGGTATTGGTGTGATTCATAAGAATATGTCCATCGAAGAGCAAGCCCGCCAAGTGGCAATTGTAAAACGTGCTGAGAATGGCATGATTTACGATCCTGTCACCATTCAGCGTGGCAAGAATGTTGGCGATGCTTTAGCACTAATGAAAGAATATCATATTGGTGGCATCCCTGTGGTTGATGACGACAATCATTTAGTAGGCATTGTTACAAACAGAGACCTTCGCTTTGTACAAGACCATAGCCGTTTGATTGATGAAGTAATGACCTCTGAGAATTTGGTTGTCACACATCAAAAGACAGATCTCCAAAGCGCAGCACACATTCTTCAAGAAAACAAAATTGAGAAGTTGCCTGTCGTGGACAAGGATGGTCGTCTTGTAGGATTGATTACATACAAAGACATCACTAAGGCTGCAGACAAGCCCATGGCTTGTAAAGACGAAAAAGGTCGCCTACGTGTAGCCGCTGGTGTTGGTGTTACAGGCGACACATTGGAACGCATGGAAGCTTTAGTGCGTGCAGGTGTAGATGCCATTGTCATAGACACAGCCCATGGCCATAGTCGTTTCGTCATCGAAAAACTTCGTGAAGCCAAAGCTTCTTTCTCTAATGTAGATCTCGTAGTTGGTAATGTCGCTACAGGCGATGCAGCCCGCATGCTGGTAGAAGCAGGTGCCGACTCAATTAAAGTCGGTATTGGTCCGGGCTCAATCTGCACAACTCGTGTTGTAGCAGGCGTGGGTGTTCCACAACTTAGTGCCGTCTATGATGTAGCATGTGCCTTGAAAGGAACAGGCGTACCTCTCATTGCCGATGGTGGCTTGAGATACTCTGGCGATATTGTAAAGGCCATCGCCGCAGGAGGCAATTGCGTAATGATTGGCTCGCTCGTTGCAGGAACAGAAGAATCGCCCGGAGAAACCATTATCTTCAACGGCCGTAAATTCAAAACCTATCGTGGTATGGGCTCACTTGAAGCAATGGAGAATGGCTCAAAGGATCGCTACTTCCAAGGTGGCGTCGTAGACCAAAAGAAATTAGTACCCGAAGGTATTGCTGGCCGTGTTCCTTATAAAGGTAGCGTTCAAGAAGTGATTTATCAACTCGTTGGCGGTCTGCGCTCTGGCATGGGATATTGTGGTTCACAGACTATTGCGGATTTGCATCAAGCTAAATTCACGCGCATCACCAATGCAGGTATGTTCGAAAGCCATCCGCATGACATCACCATTACCAGTGAAGCTCCTAACTATAGTCGCCCCAATAGCTAAATATCAACTTTAACATAAAACTCTTATGACAATACTCCACCCATTAAGTGATTGTGGGGTATTGTCACTTTTGCTCAAAAGCAGATGATACGCAATCTATTGTTCCTTCCTCTCTTATCGCTCAGTGTGCAAGCACAGTCGATAGACCCTACTGTGATGGTTATCAATGGCCAACCCATCACTCGTTCAGCCTTTGAATATGCTTTTAATAAAAATCGCGCACAAGGTCCTGCAACGACACAAGAGATAGAGGAATATGCTCAACGCTTCTTGGACTATAAGCTGAAAGTTCTTGCTGCACGAGAGGTGCGCTTAGACACCCTCCCCTCCTTTCGCAAAGAGTTTCAAGTCTATCGTGACCAACTTCTCACGAACGAAATGGTTGACCAAACGTTCATCGACAGCGTTGCAACCTCTCTTTACGAACGAATGGCCAAGCAGGTGGGAAGCAAGGGATTGTTCCGAGCGGCTCACATCTTGATTCAATTGCCTCAACAGAGTTCCGAACAAGAAGCTAAACGAGCTTTCTTAAAAGCCGACTCTCTTTCGCTGACACTCAAGAACGGAGCAGATTTTGCGACCTTAGCCAAACAGTTCTCTCAAGACCAAGGATCAGCCCTCAAAGGAGGAGAGCTTCCTTGGTTTGCGCCCGGAGAAACCTTGCCTGAGTTCGAAAACGTAGCTTTTTCACTTGCCCCAGGAGAGACATCAGCCCCTTTTCTCACAGCGGCAGGCTACCACATCATTCGTATGCTTGAGCGCAAGCCTTTAGACAGCTACGAAATCTTAAAGCCTCAGATTATAGCATCTCTTAAGCGCCAAAACATTGAAGAAATTTCCGCCAATCAGCGCATCAACAACATTGTCGCAGCTTCAAAAGGGAAATTGACTCGTGAAATGGTTTTAGACAGCATCTATCAAGCCAATCTGAGCAAACCAGACGTAGCTTATCTTATCCAAGAATATGAAGACGGCCTTCTACTTTATGAGATAAGCAATAAAGTTGTTTGGAAAGAGGCCGAGAAGAACACTAAAGCTTTAGAGGCAACGTTTAAGAAGAATAAGGCGAAATACGCTTGGTCTGAGCCACGTTTCAAAGGCTTCGTCTATTTGACAAAAACCAAGGCCTTAGAGAAAGCTGTTAAAAAGTTTGTTAAAGCACATACTGCCGAAGAAAATTGGCGCCAACAACTCAAAGGACAATTCAACCGAGATTCTGTGCAAGTAGCAGTTGTCGGCCCACTCTTGGTAAAGAATGGTGATAACCCTTACGTAGACAAACTCTTGTTCGGGAAATCTACAACAACGCTTCCAGCTAACTTCCCTTTCTTTGGCACTATAGGCAAAAAGCTTTCACAGCCTCAGGGTTTTGAGGATGTTCGCGAGCAAGTCGTCTCAGACTATCAACAAGAACTGGAAGCGAATTGGATACAATCCCTTCGCAATAAGTATAACTACACCATCAACACTGACGTGCTCCGCACAGTCAATCAACATTAAACAAAAGTGAGTTGTGCAACTCGCCATCATAAAGGCCTTTTGCACGCTACAACACATTTTCCTATGAAGCAAATACTCTTAGTCTTCTCTTTACTCATATCTACCATGGCTATGGCTCAACGTTCAACCATAGACAAGGTTGTTTGGGTTGTCGGCAACGAGCCAATTCTCCTTTCCGATATTGAGGAAATGCGCATCAGTTCTGAACTACAAGGAACACCTATTGTCAATGCCCGTTGCGTCATTCCCGAACAAATTGCAATACAAAAGCTTTATCAGCACCAAGCCGAGTTGGATAGCGTAGAAGTCAACGAGAGCAATGTAAATGCAGAAGTTGAGAACCGCATTCAAGGGTATATCCAAACGTTTGGTTCTAAAGAAAATGTGGAACGTATGGCCCATAAAACGATTTCACAGCTTCGTTCTGACCTGCGCACCCGTATCCGTGAACAGATGTTGGTTCAAGGTGCACAACAAAAGCTGACATCAAGTGTTAAGGTCACTCCAGCAGAAGTGCGTGATTTCTTCAAGAACACACCTCAAGATAGTCTTCCTCTCATTCCAACACAAGTAGAGGTGCAAATCATCACCAACAAACCTGCTGTTTCCAGAGAGGAAGTTGAAGACATTGAAGGGCGGTTGCGCGAATATGCTCGCCGTGTCAATACAGGTGAATCAGACTTCTCTACGCTGGCGATGCTTTATTCTCAAGATGGTTCAGCACGACAAGGGGGCGAGTTAGGTTATTCAGGCAAGAACCAATGGGTACCAGAGTTTGCCAATGTGGCTTTCGCACTGACAGACCCTAAAAAAGTATCCAAGATTGTACGTACCGAATTTGGCTATCACATTATCCAACTCATAGACAAACGAGGAGACAAGGTAAACGTGCGTCATATCCTGCTCAAGCCCAACATTCAAGAGAGCGAATACGCACGCTGTATTGCTCGTCTTGACTCTATTACAAGCGATATTCGTGCAGGAAAATTCACTTTTGAAGACGCTGCAGCTGTTTTGTCAGACGACAAAGACACCCGCAACAACCAAGGACTCATGGTCAACCTCGATCGTGAGCAAATGATTACCACTTCACGCTTCCAAATGCGCCAACTCCCTCAGGACATCGCTCGTGTTGTGGATACCCTACAAGTAGGACAAATCTCTCGCGCTTTCAAGTGGACTAACGAAGCCGGACAGACAGTCACAGCTGTAGTAAAGCTCAAACATCGCATCGATGCCCATCGTGCCTCTATCACAGAAGATTTTCAGCAACTTAAAAATATAGTTGAAGACAAGCGTCGCGAAGAAATCCTTGACAAATGGATTGCACAGAAGATTAAATCAACCTACATCCGCATTGATAAAGATTGGCAAGACTGTAACTTCCGCTATAAAGGCTGGGTAAAGTAGCCTCTTTTATTCCTTCCCTCAAAACAGACTGCGGCTTTCTTGAGGAAATCCTTTCATTAAAGTATATGCAGAAGCATAGTTTTCCCCTCTATATCTGTCTCGCCAGCCTATTGTTCCTATGGGCTGGCGGGGCATTTTTTTCTTTTGCCCAACGCACCAATTCGGCTGATCGCATCTACCTTATTCACGCCGATCGCCTTCAGCAAGACAATGCAGAGGTGTTTGGCGCTCAACGCTTGAATGGCAAAGTACATTTCCGTCAAGGTGCAATGCAACTGCGTTGCGACAGCGCAGTGCTCTTCACCGAGACGAATACCTTCCGGGCTTTCGGGCATGTCCACATGACACAAGCTGACACCATTTCATTGCGTAGCGACAGTCTCTTCTACGATGGTAATTCGCAAGTAGCGGACGCTTATCGTCATGTCATTTTAACGCATCATAAGCGCGTTTTAACCACCAATCGCATGACCTATAACCGCATGACCGATATAGCATCTTATTTCGATGGTGGCAAGCTCAAAGATGGCACTACGGTTTTAACCTCAATCGTTGGCAACTACAACCTTGGCACAAAAGAGGCCGAGTTCATTGACGACGTTTTTATGGTGGGGAAACAATATGACAGCCTCAAAACCAACCATCTTTTCTACAACACCAATACCAAATGGGCACACGCAGTGGGCAATGCCAACATCTTCAGTGGCATCAATAAAATCTACACAGAAGATGGCTACTACAACACCGAAACACAAGAAGCTCGCCTCATCTTCGACACCTCACACCGCCATCGCCCTATGATTACTTATCAAGGGAAAACGATGCAAGGCGACAGCATACACCATAGCCGTGCAACAGGACTTTCTCGCGCTTGGGGGAATGTGATTATCAAAGATCCTAAAGGCAAACGCTATCTTTATGGCGATTACGGATTTTATCGCGACTCCACGAACCTCATTCCTCCAAAATCCAAACGCCCTATCAACTCTGAGGCAATGGCCACTGGTCCTCGCGCTTTGGTAAAAGACTTTTCCAATAGCGAAGACACACTCTTCATTCATGCGGACACCCTTCGCCTCTATTCCTATCACCTCAAGACAGACAGCACCTACCGCGTCGTCCGTGCTTATCCACATGTCAGGATTTATCGCTCCGATATACAAGCGGTCTGTGAACTTCTCACTTATAACTCCAAAGCTCAACGCCTCACTCTCCAGAAAGATCCCATTGTATGGAACAACAATCGACAAGTCTTAGGAGAAGAAATCAATCTCTTCTCAAACGATTCAACCATCGATAGCGTCTATGTCGATCGTCAATGTCTTTTGGCAGAACAAGTAGACTCGGTGCATTTCAACCAAGTGGCTGGCGAAGAGATGCGCTCCTATTTCCGTAACGGTGAGATGCAAGAAAATCATGTCAATCGCAACGTTTTAGTTATCAATTACCCTTTGGAAAAAGACAGCAGTATCTTATATCAAAATTATCTTGAGACCACAAAACTGCGCATGTTCCTTGAACATCGACGCATGACTCGCCTTTGGACACCAGCTGCTGAAGGCACATTCTACGCCATAGGCACAGCACCGCCTGAACGCAACCGATTGAGCAACTTCACATGGTTCGACTACGTCCGTCCACTCAGCAAATACGACCTCTTTGAGCACCGGACAAAACGTTCTGGCTCTGAGCTGAAGGCTTCCGTGCGGCGCGCAGCTCCTGTCCAACACCTACACAACAACACCGCAGAGGACTCTGCTTCTGCCACTCCGCAAGAAGCGTATCCCAAACCACCCACACAAACAGCTCCCATTTCTGCATCTAAAGCATCCCGTAAGACATCCAAACGATAAACGTTATGAGCGACATCATTCATCTCCTCCCCGATTCTGTAGCCAATCAAATAGCTGCGGGGGAAGTCATACAACGCCCAGCTTCCGTCCTCAAAGAGCTCGTTGAAAACTCTATCGACGCAGGGGCTTCGCTCATACAGGTTTTTGTCGTCGATGCGGGTAAAACCAGCATTCAAGTTGTGGACGATGGCAAAGGCATGAGCGAAACAGACGCACGTTTGTCTTTTGAACGCCATGCCACTTCAAAAATTGCTGCCGCCAATGATCTTTTTGCCTTGCGCACGATGGGCTTTCGTGGCGAGGCCTTGGCCTCTATTGCGGCCGTGGCACAAGTCGAATTGAAAACCCGCCGTGAGGAGGACGAACTGGGAACGCACATCATCATTGAAGGCAGTCGTTTCAAGAGTCAGGAGTTGGTGAGCTGTTCTCAAGGAGCCAGCTTCTTGGTCAAGAACCTTTTTTACAACATCCCCGCTCGTCGTAAGTTTCTCAAATCCAATAGTACGGAGATGAGCAACATCGTAGCAGAGTTTGAGCGCATCGCCTTGGCCAATCCATCGGTTAGTTTTCGACTGGTAAATGGCGACACGACTGTACTTGACCTCCCCAAAGGCAACTTTCGCCAGCGCATCGTAAACATCTTTGGCCGACGTATAGATAGCCACCTAATCCCTATTAAAGTGGACACCTCTCTTGCTAAAATCACTGGCTTCGTAGGTGCTCCCGATAGTGCCCGAAAAAAAGGCGCACAGCAGTATTTCTTCGTAAACGGACGCTACATGCGTCACAGCTATTTTGCAAAAGCCGTTTTCACTGCCTTTGAACGCCTGCTTCCAGAAGGAGAACAAGTGCCTTATTTTATCGTATTCGAGGTTGATCCTGCCAACATCGATGTCAATATACATCCCACCAAAACTGAGATCAAATTTGAAGATGAGCAAGCCATTTGGCAAGTTCTTTTAGCAGCCGTCCGTGAGTCGCTTGGCAAGTTCAATGCCATTCCAACCATTGATTTCGATCAAACAGGACGCCCCGACATTCCAGTTTATAGCAAAGAGGCTTTTGATGTTGCTCCTCCCGAAATAACCATCAACAACAACTTCAATCCCTTCACTACCGAGAGCACCTCTCCCCCCCTCTCCTATGGCACTCGCCTACGTCCTACTACACCTTCCAGTTCTCCCAAACAATGGCAATTGGCCTACGAAGGTATAGACATACCAACCGAGCCAGTTGAGCACTCTCTTAGTCTTTATAGCAACACAGAAGACCTACTGACGCAGAGAAGAGAGGTGAGCACGCCCTGCATCCAACTCCAAAATCGTTACATCATCACCACGGCTAAACATCAGCTCTTAGTGATTGACCAACAACGCGCTCATTATCGCGTGCTATACGACCAATTTCTCACACTCTTTGCAGGGCAAGCTGGGGTTTCTCAAGGATTGCTTTTCCCTTTAACAATAGATCTTTCGCCCTCACACTTCATACATTATGAGCGTATAGAGCCAAATCTCCTAAAGGCTGGCTTCGACTTGGTGAGAATAGCCGACAGCACACAGCTACAGCTCCAAGGTATTCCCTCAGGTGCTGAAGGTATCGATGGCATTGCTTTCATCCAAAACATTGTGAGTCAAGCCGCCACTGGCGAAGTAGAAGCAGAAGATGAAATCAATCATCTATTGGCCTCTGCCTTAGCTGTTCGTAAAGCTATCCCCGCAGGAAAGCAAATGACAGCCGAAGAGATGTCTCACCTCGTAGATGCTCTGTTTTTAACCGAGACTCCCACGCTCACCCCCGATGGAGCAAAAATCATCTTCACCATTGAAGAGGGCACCATCGAAAATATGCTATAAGCCTGCAGCTGGCATGGAGATAAAATAGGCCTATAATCAAAGGCATAAGGAAAGAGACCTTTGGTTCAACCAAACATTTATTTTCTACTCGTATTCAATAAAATATCAAACAAAAATGGCTTACGACAACAATATCCTTACATAGAACCAAAAGCAATTAGAATGATTAACACAGGACCACAAGGTTTAACGTTTTAGCTTTTGCCTCTATGCCTTTCCCTGCCAATCGTTGAAACGAGATGCGCCACTTGTTTGCCCGTCATGCGTAGCCCGTTTTTCCACCAACCGCCTCCGAAAACACAGCAACAAGCAAAAGAAGAGGGAGAAAAGCCTTTTGCGTGGCGTTTCTCCCTCTTTTCTTTACCACAAAGATAACGCAAAAAACAGCTTTTTGCAAATCCATATCTTTCAAAACCTAAAAAAGCGACAATTTCCTCTTTATCCTCTTCTTCCTTCTAATCTGCCATTTCTGT
>JALFTM010000096.1 GCA_022788345.1 Bacteroidales bacterium | reverse complement strand
TACCCTTATGTGCAAAACGATGGGCGCATTGTCATGCCCCCACACAGCGACTTTCGCCACTATGTAGCAGAACTCAACCAAGCGGCGGCAGCACCACGGGCTACATCAACCGCCGTCAGCACCAATGGTTGGCGGTTGCTCTCGCCCCTCAACACTTTCGACTACAAGACAAAAAAGGCTTCGCCCGCACAAGCCAATGTGCAGCGTCTTGGCACGTCCAAGAGCAACCCTTCTGTGCTCTATTGTGGCACAGAGACGGGCATGGTGTTCAAATCCACCGATAAAGGCGCGAATTGGACAGTTTGTGGTGGCAATCATTATTTCGGTGGTGAAATCAGCACCATCGATGTTTCTCCAACCAATGCGCAGAAAGTGTTGGTCGGTGCAGGCACTTTCGTGTGGCTCTCCACAGATGGTGGCAACACTTGGACAGACATCACGCCCTCGCAGGTGCGCTCACGGAGCGTGCGGGTGCGCGATGCTGCATTCCATCCCTCGGATGATCGGCAAATGCTTCTTGGCAACGACAACGGCGTGTTCCGAACCAGCGACAACGGCACGACTTGGACGCAGATCAATACGGGCATGTGTTTCGATTTGAAGTACAAGCATGGCGATGCCAACACCATTTATGTTTTGGTGCGTAAGAATAGCGACATGAAGTTAGAGATTAGTCGTGACGGCGGAGCAACTTTCACCCCTGCCACACTGGGCGAGAATATGCCGTTGGCCTGCGGACGCATAGGCCTCTCTACCGCTCCCAATGGTCGCGACTACATCTATGTTTGGGCGTGTCGAGTGAACGATTACACCTCGTTCACTCCGCCATTCTATTCAGGGGCGCCCGTGTTGTTCAAAAGCACCGACGGCGGACAGACATGGCAGACCAACACCGATGTGACCACGCAGATGGAAAGCATCGACCGCAATGGTGGTCAAGGCTATTATGACATGGTCATCAATGTTTCGCCCAAAAATCCTGAGAAGCTCCTCTTTGGTATCATTCAACTCTATGCCTCTAATGATGGCGGGCGCACTATCGTCAATAAAGGCGGTTATTACGGACCTTTCGACCTCCACTGCGACATGCAAGACCTTCATGTGGTGGGCGATGAGACGTGGCTCTCCACAGATGGTGGCGTCATCTACTCGAACGACTTCTTTGACAAGCACGCCGAGGCGCGTCTCAAAGGCATCTATGCTTCCGAGTTTTGGGGCTTCGACCAAGGCTGGAATGAAGATGTGATGGTGGGCGGTCGCAACCACAACGGCAACATGGCGCAGGTAGACCTCTACAATGATGTCGCCATTAGCATGAAAGGAAGCGAAATCTCTACGGGCTATGTCTTCTTGAGCAATCCCCGTAAAATTGCCTTCTCCGATGCCGATGATGTCATCCTCCCCGACGATTGGAAACAGCCTTTCGAAGTGTTTGGCAACTTCTATCCCGTTCCTTACGAATCGACCCACCATGGTTTGGGCTTCGAGTTCGACCCACGCTATGCCAAGAGTTTCCTCGTCATCCAAGGCAACTGGGAGGGCGAGCACAAGGTGCTTTGGAAGACAGTCAATGATGGCAATAGCTATGTGAAGCTTTATGAATTTTCGGCCCCCGTCACCGGGCACGCCATCTCACGTTCTAACCCCGACAAGATCGTTGTGGCCACAAAGGGTGGGCTATTCCGTTCGACCGATGGGGGGCAGACATTCAACGCCTATGCCTCTCTGCCCCAAGAAGTGGCCAATGGCATCAAGACAAAAGTCGTGGTACATCCCACCAAGGAAAACGAGCTGTGGCTCACCACGGGCGAGCCGGGCGGTATGTTCCGCACCACGGACGATGGGCAAACATGGGAGAAGATGGACCAAGGCTTGAGCGACAGCAAGACGGGCGAATACTATATTGTCAATCGCTTCTTCGTCACAGGCAATGAGAAAGATGCCGTCTATGCCGTGGGAAGTGTTTACCGAAGCCTCAACAACGGCTATACCATCCTGCGCGGACGTGTACTCTATCGTGACAACACGACCAACGGCTGGAAGGACTTTTCGGAGGGCCTCCCCAATGTTCTTACCATTAACCGTATGTTGCCGTTCTACAAAAAGGGGAAAATACGCATTGCCACCAACAACGGCATTTGGGAGCGCGACTTGGTCGATAGCCAATTCCGCCCCATCGCGCAACCTCTTATCTTGAACATGGGCAAAGGCGATGAAGGCGTTACGGAACTGAAGATGGATAGCTATTCCATCGTCAATCAAGAAAAGGCCACTTGGAAGTGGGAGTTTAATCCCCAGCCAATCAGCATTTCCAACGCCACAGACCGCAACCCAACGGTGCGCATCGAGAGCAACCAAAGCTATGATGTCACGCTCACGGTGACCACCCCAGAGGGCAGTGACACCAAGACGGTGCGCCGCATGATTGTAGGGCAAAAGGATGTGCCATCGGGCATTGTGGGACAAGAAGTGCTGGCGCATGACATTCTCCTCTCCAGCCATCG
>JALFTM010000095.1 GCA_022788345.1 Bacteroidales bacterium | reverse complement strand
GAGGATGCTCTTGGCTGTGTCGTAGTCTTTTTGGCCGAGTTTGACGGCCATGAGGGTTGATGCGCCAATGCCCACCATCGCTCCAACAGCAGTGGTGATAGCCATCACGGGAGCAGAGAGTGCCAAACCTGCAATGGCTTCATCCCCAACGGCTTGACCGATGAAGATACCATCTATGATATTATAGACGGAAGAGGCTGCCATCGCCACGATGGCAGGGGTGCAGTATTGCACCATCAGCTTCGTAATGGGGCGTGTCCCCAATTCGTTTTGTGTTGTCTCTTGCATACTACAAAGGTACAAAAAACTTCATCAAGCACCAGCATTTTTCTTATTTCTGCGGATAGAAAAATGTGTGTTGATAAAGCGCATCGCATTTCATTCGTTAGCGTGGCTATAAGGATTTATGCGCATGATAAGCACAATACGATTGAGACTTTTGGACGACCAAAGTGGGGCATGATGATTTTTGAGAAGGTTGAACATGATAGCTGATTTTTGATTGTGGAAAAGCAGATGAAAACAGGTGGCGCAAGTTGATTTCACGCCCTGCGCTTCCCGTAAATTCAAATGGCGCATGGAGAAATTTTTTCTTGCGCTTCCTGAAAAAAGGAGGGGAGGAGCTGTCGAAAGGAGGAGTTGCATTCGATAGCAAACGAAGCTTTGTCGTAGGAAAAGAATACCTTGCAGAGAGGCCAAGTTGCCTTTCCCCTCTTTTAGGTCTTCTACATTTTGTAAAACGACTATTAAAAATTACTTATACTCTTGGTCGTCTGTGTTTTCTGCGTATCTTTGTAAAAATATAAACAACTTGAAGCAACACGCTTATCATATCAATCAATGACGATGAAACGAATTTTATTGCTCACAGCCTTTCTTTGCTCACTTAGTGGTTGGTCACAGACCGACAGCGTAGCCGTAGCAGATACCACGCAGACGTTTCGTACATCTCCGTCACGTTTTGCAATGGTAAATGGTGTTGGTTCACGCTTCGGACGCGCCTTGTGGATGAATCCTTTCCACTATGGGGTGTTGCATGAGGGCTTCAATGCCAATGTGTCGCTCTCTGCCACGATGGCTTTCGGAAAGCATGCTCCCAATGGCGTCGGCTTCGGCAAGAGTCTCGATTTATCGTACCTCCACAGCTTTAGTCCGCGACTCAGTGTAGCTGTTGGTGTGTATGGTTCTCACTTCTCATGGGGTGGCCAGCGGGCAACAGACTTGGGGGTGACAGCGATGTTGGCCTATCGCGCCACAGAACGATTGACTCTTTATGCTTATGGCACAAAGACATTGACCCCCAATGCTTCAAAGGCTTGGCAAAGCAACTATTGGGGCTACTCTCCTTTGAATGGCGACCGCTTCGGCGTGGCTGCTGACTATAAGTTCAGCGAGAAATTTCATATGCAACTTAATGTAGAAGTTGTGAAGCAGTCGCACCCCTTCTTTTATAATGGTGTGATACACTCAGGACTGCAACCTTATGAGCCATTCGGGTGGTAGGAAGCGTCACACTATCAGCACAAGCGATAGTTGGAAACAAAATAATTTTATGAGAAAACTTTTATTGCTGATGTCGTTGTTGCCCTCATTGGCACAGGCGGCGGATTATGACACGGTGAGGGTAGAGCGTGTATTCACCGATCAAGTGATCAATTTCAACCCGAAAACTTTTCCCGATGGCGTGCAACGCCGAGGTGATGCTGTGGTGTTGGGCAACGGGCGCATTTGGTTGCGCAAAGTGGCATTGCCCAAGGGTAAACGCCACCAAAGGGCCAGCGTGAAGATACGCTTGCAGTCGAATGGTGACCCTTGGGATAAGAGTGGTTCGTGTTTCGTCATTCCTGCAACAACAAATATCTCAATGCTTGGGGTGGCAGGCAACACACAGCAGTACCCAGAAGTGGACGCACAGCGCTATGAACAATTTCGAGGTTTTGTGGCGACAAAAGACTTTGCACCACCCGTAGAGTTGCTTCGCTTTATGACGCCTTTTGGTGTGGGTGCATTCACACCGAAAGATAGCACGGAAAAACAATTGAGAACGCCTGTTTACGTGGATGGATTTGCACCTTACGTAGAATGGGAGGCAGACATTACTGACCGCTTGCCCTTACTGACGGACTCGGCCTATGTGGGTGTGACAATTGACACATGGACAGAAGCAGGCTATCGCCTTGATCTGCGCCTCACTGTAGAGGAAAGCCAAGTGAAAGGCGATAAGGCAAAGCCAACACAGCTGAAGTCGCTGGTGAATACATACCTCTACTTAGGACAGAACCATTGTGACCTCTTCAATCGCCAACCTTTGCAAGTGCCTTTTGAACTACCGAAAGCAGCTAAGAACGCCCGTCTCTTCTTTATCACCACGGGACATGGGGGCCATTCGGGTGGCGATGAGTTCGTTCCTTGCGAACACGTCCTCAGTGTCGATGGGCGAGAGGTGAAACGCTTTACGCCTTGGCGCACCGATTGTGCTTCTTTCCGCCGCTTCAACCCCTCCACAGGCGTATGGCTTGTAAAACGAAAAGTAAGTTATATCACGGAGAACGGAAAGCGTGGCGTAAAAGAAATAGAAGAACCCATAGGGTCTTCGGATATTTCTCGTTCCAATTGGTGTCCAGGGAGTGATGTGATGCCCGAAGAAATACGGTTAGGGCATCTCGCAGCAGGAAAGCACACCTTCTTAATAGACATTCCAAAGGCGCAAGCCATCAAAGACAATCTTTATAACCATTGGTTGGTGTCGGCTTGGTTGGTGTGGGAGGAATAACGAACGTTTTCGTTCAGCCAAACGAGCAGAGCCAAGCAACGCAGTGCTCAAGCTATGCCGTGGCGAGAAAACGTCTGTTGAAAACAAACTTTTCTTTAGAAATAGAGTAAAGGCCAGTGGTACGAAATTATTACCACTGGCCTTTTTCTATATTCCTATCCCTGATGTCATTCAGGATCTTTCATGCGACGAACGATACCAAGCTTAGAATTTTCTACAAAGTCGATGATCTTATCAATCTCTTGACTTTGTGGAATCTGATCCTTAATTTGGAAAATAGCGTCCTCTAAGCTGAAATTGCCTTTATAGATGAGGCGATAGGCGTTGCTGATATG
>JALFTM010000094.1 GCA_022788345.1 Bacteroidales bacterium | reverse complement strand
GTGGTGTGGCTGACTTTGAAAATAGAAGAAAATGAAAAAGCAAACTCCCGAAGCGTTGCAACAGACACGTTTGCGCATCATCGAGGCTGCGAGAGATGCGTTTCGTGTGATAGGCGTTAAGGATGTCACGATGGATAGCATCGCACGCACGCTAAAGATGTCTAAACGCACTATTTATGAAGTGTTTCCTTCAAAAGAAGAATTGTTTTTGGAATGTATAAAAACATCGATTGCGCAGGAAGATGCAGTCTTTGCGGAACTGGAGAAAAACTGCGAGAACCATCTTGAATACCTTCTTCGAGCTTTCGAATATCGTGTGAATGAGTTGGCAAAATGCAATGCAAAGGCATTTCATGACATAGATGCCTACCCCAGTGTAAATGCTTTCTTTCAAGAACAATATGAAGCCCGCAAAGCACATTCTTTAACAGTGTTGAACAAAGGCATAGAAGAAGGATTTTTTCGTTCAAATGTCAATCATGAGATAGCCTACTTTGTGGGCAATCGCCTACCCGAAATGGTGATACGTTCAAGACTCTTTGACAATGTGCCTATAAAAGATATCTTTTTGAACACCGTGTTGTGCTATTTGAGCGGTTGTGTGACAACAAAAGGCGCTATGGTTATGGAAGAGTTTTTCCAAAGATATGAAACCTCGGCCGAATAAGCGACTGGTGATATGTAATAGCAGTAAACTTTAAGAGCATCTGCTCCCTCCAATGTACAATACATTAGAGGGAGCAGATATAATTTTAGGCAAAATCAAGCACTTGCATCACAGGTCCATTTTTTCTTTGAGGAAATCATTATGCATCAAGGTCGCTTGTTTGTGCCAATCTCATGCAAAAAGGAGGACGGCAACAAGCGAGAGTCCGAAGAGGAATATGTTGCGTGCGCTTAGCCCAAGAATTTTGTTGAGCTGGCGACCAGTGCCGATATTGACCATTTGGCGATAGGTCATTGTGTGCAGGAGGAGGAAAGGGGAGAGGGCAAGCATTGTTGTTGGGATGTGTGGATATGTGCCTACGAGTGCCAAAAGTATGGCCAACGCACCTGTAAGGAAATAGAGACGCTCGCCAAAACGCTCACCAAAACGCACAACAAGGGTGAGCTTCTTCGCCCTACGGTCCGTTTCGCGGTCGCGGAAGTTGTTTACCACAAGGAGCGTATCAATAACAAAACCACAGGCACCGCCCAGCCACCAAACATCACTGTGTAGTTGTCCTGCCTGTACATAATAACAGCCCAAGACGGGGACGAAGCCGAAGAATAAAACTACCAGTAAATCGCCCAGCCCAAGATAACTGAAACCGAGGGTATAGAGGAAAGCCCCTGCGATGCACGCCACGCCCACCAGCACCAATTCCCAGCCACCCCAAAAGAGGAGACTCAATCCCACGATGCTCGCCAAGAGAATGCTGATACCAATAGCAAGGCGCATGGCTTGCGGGGTAACCCATCCTTGTGCACACGCCCGTTCAGGCCCTAAGCGATCCTCACCATCAGTGCCTTTAAGAAAGTCGTAAAGGTCGTTGATGAGGTTCGAGGCAATTTGCATAAGTGCTGCGAATACAAAACAAAGCATGGCAGGTTGCCATTGAAAAGTTTCGTGCCGATAAGCCAAAGCCGTAGCCACAGCCACAGGCACAACCGCTGCCGAGAGCGTTTTGGGGCGCATTGCCAAGAGCCAAGCCCGAACACTATTTTTCTTAATTCCATTCATAATCTGCGGACAAAGTTACGAAAAGCTCAAGAATTTATGTCTACAAACGCTTGCTCGTTAATAGAAAAGTCGTAACTTTGCCGAGCTTAGAGTCCGAAGGGGCAATACAAGAGTAGCCACAATGGCGACCGCCTCCCGGAGAAATCCGTATACAATATATAATATAATGTACGCAATCGTAGAGATTAACGGTCAGCAGTTCAAGGCTGAAGCAGGTAAGAAGCTGTTTGTGAATCACATCAGCGGTGCTGCAGAAGGTCAGTCTGTTGAGTTCGGCAAGGTGTTGCTCATCGATGCCGAAGGCGCAGTGAAGGTAGGTGCTCCTACAGTTGAAGGCGCAAAGGTAGTATGTGAAGTTGTTGCTCCCCTCGTGAAGGGCGACAAGGTGTTGGTTTTCCACAAGAAGCGTCGCAAGGGCTATCGCAAGCTCAACGGCTACCGTCACCAATTCACACAAGTTGTTATCAAGGAAGTAATTGCTTAATCATTTAATTAGTAGAAGACATGGCACACAAGAAAGGTGTAGGTAGTTCTAAGAACGGTCGTGAATCTCACTCCAAGCGATTAGGCGTGAAGATCTATGGTGGTCAAAGCTGTGTAGCTGGTAACATCATCGTTCGCCAACGTGGCACAGTTCATTATCCAGGTGAGAACGTATCAATGGGTAAGGACAACACACTCTACGCTCTCGTAGATGGCGTTGTAAACTTCCGTCGTGGTAGCCGCGACCGCAGTGTAGTTTCTGTTCAGCCCGTTGCTGAAGCATAAGAAGCCCAAACTACGTGAACAAACAAAGCATCTGCTTGCCTTTATTTAGAAGGCAAAGCAGATGCTTTTACTTTATTGCCTATTCCGAAACTTTAGAAAATAGTCTCGCCTGTAATGTCTGTGAAGACAACCACCTCTAAAGAAATTGTGAGTTGAGAACTCCTCCTTGAGAAATCCTTAAACTCGTCATCCGTCTTTTTGTTTTTGTTACAATTGGGTTTGGATTTGGCAGTCGGAATACTTATCTTTGTATTACAGAAAAGGGAGAAAGGCTATTTTATGAGCCTTTCTTCCTTTTCTTGCACTTGTCGCCACTTTCCTTGAGGCGCAACTTGACAAAACTTCCTGCGTCTGCAGGAAAGATTCCAAGCCTTGGCGGATACCCTTTCAGCGGAGTAAGAAATTTCAGGACAGCGAGCTGTGTTAATCTTGGTTTAGGAAATATAAAAGTGGGGGAGAAGATAAGATTACAGGAAGTAGACAAAAAACTTCACCTCTTTATTTCCTGTGATAATCAGCGTGGATTGCATTTTCTTGAAAAATATTTTTCCGTAAAGTTTGGTTATTTCAAAATCTTGTTGTAATTTTGCACTCGCAACGAAGGAACGAAACGCTCCTCAATCACTGAAGCGAAAGTGCTGATAAGTGAGTTGCGAATGAAAAAGAAGAGTTCTTTGAAAAGATTTCCATAAACTGATTTTGTAGAGAAGTACAAGAGATCAGAGCAACAAATGCAAATGCATATATGTTGTTCGGGTAAACATACCTAAAAGTCAATCTCCTTTATGTA
>JALFTM010000093.1 GCA_022788345.1 Bacteroidales bacterium | reverse complement strand
TGCACACAGGCGAGGGGTTGGACACTCCCTATAAAGGGAAAGATGTTATCGTAGCTGTTATCGACCAAGGCTTTCAGTACAACCACCCTGCCTTTTCAAACGCTAACAACCAATCGCGCATCATAGCTCTGTGGGATCATGCAGGCAAAGGACAGCCCATTTATGGGAATATCACAGAAACAGATGATAAGCAACCCGACGCAGGTGGGCATGGCACACACGTCACAGGCATTGCCGCAGGTTCAGATCGTGGTAATGGCTATTACGGCATGGCTCCCGAAGCGGATCTCGTCATCATTCCCTCTTCTTTCGACGATGCCGATGTGTTGGAAGAAATGCTTTTCATCGACTCCATCGCCAAGGCACAAGGCAAGCCTGCCGTGGTGAACATGAGTTTTGGCTCTACCATCGGTCCGCACGATGGGACAACCAATTATGACCAAGTCATGAACGAATTTGTCGATGGTAAGGCTGGGCGCGTCATCACAGCTGCCATGGGCAACGAGGGCGAGGACAATCTGCACATCTCGCACCGCTTCACCACAGCGAACGATACCGTTTCTTTCCTTGTCAAGCCGAACGCTTCTGGCAATATATTCGTTGATATTTGGGGGCAGGCTGGTGACGCCTCTTATCACCTAACCGTCATTCCCAGCATCTTCGATCCTAAAACTGGCAATAAACGCTTATTGTCCAGTTCGATGACAGCACGTCGCAATTGGTTTCGGGAACTTGATTTGAACAACAAGAAAGAACGCTATGTTTATAGAGGTTCTATTACAGGACACGACAACACCATCGCCGATCCTCATCTCTTGGTGACCATAACCGCTCCAGCAGGACAAGAATTTCACGCTTGGCTGGCCGAAGAACGTGGCAAATTTCTCAACTCTTCGGCCCGTCCTGTCACCAACCTTCTCAATCCCGATTCCGACTATTGCGTGGGCGAAGGTTCGGCGTCTATTCCTAATGCCGTGGCCGTAGGAGCTTATGTGTCCCGCCTTGATTGGACATCGCTGGATAAGAAGACTTATTCGTTCACCAGTGTATCCAACGATAGCGTAGGACAAATTGCGGCGTTCTCAAACCATGGTCCTTCGTTAGGAAATAAGCAGAAGCCCACTATTACAGCTCCCGGCACAGCCATTATTTCTTCGATGAATCGCTTTGTAACCGACTTCGATCCCAACACAGACAGATTGCTCACTGACTCCATAACAGTCAATGGCGAGAAAGAATACTACGGCATTATGCAGGGCACATCCATGGCCTCGCCAGCCGCTGCGGGTATCATCGCTTTGTGGTTGCAGGCAAATCCCAACTTGACAGCTACTGAAATCACCGAAATACTCCGCACAACTGCCATCAAGGACCGCTTCACATTCTTCAGCGACTGGACAAAAGATCGTGGCTATGGCAAGATTGATGCCTATGAAGGTTTGAAGGCCGCCTTGAGCAAGGTGAGTGGTCTCTCGGCAGTGCACCGTAGCGAAACCCCCGTCACCATCCAACGCGAAGGAAGCATTTGGCGCTTGCTCTTCGGGAGCGCAGAGCAGAACGCACGTGTCGAAGTCTTCAGCATGAGCGGCCAGCTTGTCAAGACGCTCGCCCTTGGCGCAGTGTCGCCCGGCACCGAAGCCACTATCAGCTTTGAAACATTGCCTGCGGGCGTCTATGTAGTGCGCATCACTACCCCCAACGCCACCATAGCTCGCAAGGTGTTGCGCTAAAGAACGCTTTCACCAATCGGCTCTCTAAAGGCCAACCCACAAACCCAGCGACCTCCTCTTGCAAGAAAGGGAGGTCGCTGGGTTTGTGACGTATATTTTCCTAACTTTCAATAAATAAACGACATTTCTCTCGCCCCGACGAAAATAAAGGCGTACCTTTGCGGGTGATATGAAGACATTTGAAGAAATTGGAGTGTGCGAACCCATCCGCCTCGCCATTGAAGAGATGGGATTTGAACACCCTATGCCCGTACAAGAAGCCGTTATTCCATACCTTCTTGGGCAGGGCAACGACGTTATTGCACTGGCACAAACAGGCACGGGAAAGACCGCTGCCTTCGGTTTGCCTGTGCTCCAAAAAGTGAATGCACGCAGACGTGCCACACAGGCAGTAATCCTCTCACCCACACGTGAGCTCTGCCTCCAAATTGCTGACGACTTAAAAGATTTTTCTAAGTATATCGACGACCTCCATGTAGTGGCCGTCTATGGCGGTTCCAGCATTGAGAGTCAAATTCGTGCGCTGAAAAAAGGCGCGCAAGTCATCGTTGCTACACCGGGTCGCCTCATTGATTTGATGAATCGCGGTGTTGCCCGCTTGGACGACGTAGAAAACCTTGTCCTCGATGAAGCGGACGAGATGCTCAACATGGGATTTACGGAAGCTATCGACACCATTCTTGCTGGCATGCCTGAGGAGCGCAACACCCTCCTTTTCTCTGCCACAATGAACCAAGATGTGGAGCGCATCGCCAAGGCCCGCTTAAAAGACTACAAGGAGATAGTTGTTGGCTCTCGCAACGAAGGCGCAGAGAAAGTGAACCACATGGCCTATCTCGTGCATGCCAAGGATAAGTACGCTGCGCTTAAGCGCATTGTAGACTACTACCCTCGCATCTATGGCATCATCTTCTGTCGCACGAAAGTGGAGACACAAGAAGTGGCCGACCAGCTCATCCGAGACGGCTATCGTGCAGATGCCCTGCATGGCGACCTCTCGCAGCAACAGCGCGACCTCACGATGCAGAAGTTTCGCACGCACAGCACCCGCCTTCTCGTAGCCACTGATGTCGCTGCCCGTGGCATTGATGTGAACGACCTCACCCACGTTATCAATTATGGT
>JALFTM010000092.1 GCA_022788345.1 Bacteroidales bacterium | reverse complement strand
AAGAAAATTGGACAATGCGGTTTGCTCGCTTACATTCTCTTATGTCCCAATAAGCGACCTTTCTGCCAGCCATGGTGTCGACTTCTCTTTGTTGATAGAGGGGAAGCCAAGTCCTGTTAAGACCGAAAACTCTTTGTTTTTGCAAGCCTATTGTCCTCTCGGCTTCACGCCTTAAAACAGCTCCCACAACCAGCTAAAAATCAACCCCTTCGCAAGAATAAAAGAAAGCTACGCTTTCTGCAAAAGCTATAAGCGCAGGAAGTTTTCACGAGAAGCGCAAGAAGAAAATTCTTCCTGCGCTTCCTGTGCTATCTCTTCGTGCTCATTGAAAACTCACCAGTCTACCACACGCACGAAGATGTGGTTCATGGTCTTTTGTGTCTCCCTTTATTGACTCTCATTGCCGTATCTGTCCACAGCAGTGACATGGAAGTGACCATTGAGCAGGGAGGGGAGCGCAGGGCGATAAGTAAAGCTCGTGCCTTCAAAACGACGACGCAACAAATGGCGATGCCCCAAAGTGTCTACACGATAGAGGTTGTAGCTATGTGCATCGGGCGATGGCGTCCATGAAAGTTGGAGCGCATAATTCTTGCGCTCGATCGTGAGCTGCGGAGATGCTGGGGCGACACTGTCGAGCCATGTCATTGGAGGGACAAGAGCTGGGGTAGCATAGAAGTCGTCCTGCAGGAATCGTCTCAAATCCTTGACGTTGCGCAGGAGGTAACGGGTGCGAAAAAAGGCCTGCCCGCCTGCACCGATGTGGCGGAGAAAATGCAACTCTTGGACAATGGTCGTGAGTGGCCAATTCTTCTCTTCGGGAGCGAGAAAGTAAATGCCCAAACCCGGAATGACGGGACGGCCACCGCTTTGTTCCACCCAGTCGAGGGCAAAGGGATAGAAATTGTTGCCCTCAAAGTACATCATGGGGAAAAGCCAATCCATCAATCCATCCTGCAACCATTGTTGCGCCTCTTGAGAAACCGCATTGCGGGCGTTCCATCCACCTGCGGAATAGCGACTTAAATCGGCATATTTTCCTACGGGAGAGCAACTGAGTTTGACCCATGGCTTTATCGCACGCACGGCATCATGCACGGCGCGCACCACGGATGTGACGTTGGCTCTTCGCCAAGCGTTACGCTCCATCCCCCTGCCATAGCGGCGATAGGTGGCATTGTCGTTGAAAGGAACGCCCCGTTCGGGATAGCGGATGTAGTCGAGATGGATGCCATCGATATCGTAACGTTCGGCAACTTCTTGACAGAGCCGTGCAATATAAGAGGCCGTTGCAGGCACACCGGGATCCATTATCCAAGCATCGCCAGAGCGTTGCACAAGAGTTGGCTGACGACTTGGCAACGACTTATTGCCTAATTGTCGTGCCGTGACGACTTTCATCGCAGGAAAGGCAACCATCCAAGCATGCAGCTCCATGCCTCTTGCATGGGCTTCTTCTATGGCAAAGGCTAAGGGGTCGAAATTGTAAGGGGCACGACCAGCAGTGCCTGTAAAGACGGGGTCCCAAGGTTCTATGTCCGACTGATAGGCCACAGTGGCACGGATGCGACTTTGAAAGAGGACAACATTGATGCCCATGCGCTCCAAGGCATCGAATTGCTGGCGCAAATCTGCCTTTTGTCGCTCCACATCTTGGGCTGTGCGGGCTGGAAATGCAGGCCAGTCGAGTCCGTTGAGAGTGGTGAACCAAGCGGCTCGCACTTCTTGCACCACTTGCGCAGAGAGCAGGCAAGGCAAGAAAAGGAGAAGAAAGAGGAGCGACAAGCCCCTCTTTCGCTTCTCTATTAAGGAAGAAATCTTGGTTGAAATCATATCTAATTGGTGTTTTAATCTATTTGTTTCTGCATCAAAAAGGATGTCTTTTGATGAAGAACTTTCTCTTATCGAGGGAGTGAGAGAAAGCTTTTCGCTTTCGCCAAATCTTGCTCTGCCGCTTTCTCTTTGCCCAACGCTTTATGCGCTTCTGCACGGAGACGATAGAGGGTAGCGCTGGAAGGATTGAAAGAGATGGCTTTATCTAAGTCATAAACGGCAGCGGCATATTGCCCTTGCTTGATTTCCAACTCTGCACGGAGTTGAAGGGCATCTACAAAGTCGGGCTGTTGTTGGAGCAACAGATTGAGGCGATCCATGGCCTGCTGGGTATGCCCATCGGCATAATCCACAGTGATGAGCAACAGATTGGCACTTTGGGATTGTGGATTTTGTTGTAGAATTTGCGTGAAATCCTGACGGGCAGCGACATACAAACGGGCATGCAATGCTGCTGATCCGCGCAGAAAGAGAATTTGTTCTTGAGTGTAGTCGAGCTGGCGACTATTCAAAAGTACGTTGCAATTGTCGATGGCCGACTGATAATTGCCAATTTCCACTTCGGCACTCGCTTTTTCATAGCGGGCACGATGGTTGTTTGGGTTCTTACTGAGCACCTTAGCAAGGCGCTCCACAGCAAGACCATAGCGTTGTTGTGCCATAGCAATTTCACCCAAGAGATGGAGAAGTGTTTGGTTGGCGGTGGCATCGGGGCGCAAGGCAATGGCTTCGGTAAGAAGTTGTTCGGCCTGTGGCAAAGAGTCGGTATGGAGGGCGTTCAAGGCACGCACCACGAGCGACTGATAGGCGGCAGAATCCTTGGCTGCACGATAGAGGATAGCATTGTTCTCTTGCCGATAGTCGGTTGTGGTTTTACCTCGCACCTTTCCTGTTCCCATGTCAATAATGGTTTGTGCAGGTAGGAGAAGTCCCCAGCAAAGGGCAACGAAAAAAAAGAATAGACGTTTCATAAAAGGGAAAAGGATTAGCGCAAACGCCGATAATGTTTGCGCAAAGTGTTTATCACTTGATGGCAAAAACGCAAGAGCAAAAGGCTTTGGCGTTGATAGACCCAAGTGAATAGCCGTTGCTCCCAACCATTGCTCGGAACGGAAAGAGCATCTTTCGTGTACGGATGCGAGAGAATGGCTTGGAGATAGGCCATGCGCTCTGTTTTGCTCCAAGGACAATCGGGATGAAAGAGATTGTAGCGCAATGCTTGGTCAATGCCCGTTCGGAAGCGTTGGCGCAAGAGATGTCCAAAGCGTGGGTCAGAGATTTGCCATGTCTTTTGCAATTGCTCGAAGGCTTTGCGCACTGTCACATAATACTCAAAGCGATGGGGAAGAAAACGGGAGCGGATATTGCCACGCTCATATATATAATAAGTGTAAAGTGAACGAGGCATAATGTAAGCACTTGTAACAAGCGGGTACACGTTGAGATTAAATACTTCGTCTTGCTGTATACGCTCGTTACCTATGCGGAGATTGTTGCGCATCAAGAAACTACGCCGATAAACCTTGTTCCATAAAAAGCCATTACCATGCCGTGAGAGAGCAAAGGTTTCTAAATAGACGGACCGGAGAGCATTTTCTCCATGCAACTCTGCTTCTTGATAAACAATCGTTTCTCGATGTTGTGTGCTTTGCTCTACTACATCGAAACCGAAGCAAAGCAAGTCTACTTGTCGCGCTTCCATCTCTCGAACACAGGTTTCAACAAGCGTTGGATTGATTTCATCGTCTATGTCGTAGAAGAAAATATAGTCACCCTTAGCTTGCTCTATGCCCAAGTTGCGGGCAGCTCCTGCTCCTGCATTGGCCTGATGAAAGGTGCGTACTTGCTGATAATTTCTTGCTGCATCATCGCAAAGTTGCGGACAATTGTCGGGACTACCATCGTCTATCAACAAAATCTCTAACGCATCGTATGTCTGCGCCAACAGTTGCTCCAAACCACGTGCGAAATGTTCTTCTACTTTGTAGATGGGGACGATGATAGAAGCTAAAGGTAGCATATTATATGGAGTTAGAATATCAAAAGAGATGATTTGGCCACAACGGTGCGACCTTTTTCGATGGACTTCCCACAAATGAGCGTGCCAAAACCAACAATGACACCTTCCGCTATATGTGTTCCTTTCAGAATGGCTGAACGTTCTCCCATCCAGCAATAATCTTCAATAATGACAGGAGAAGTACGAGGCCTTTCTGTTTCTTTCCCAAAATAAGGAAAATAGTTTCGGGTTAGTTCTGCACGCACTTCAGGAGAATAAATGGTATGCGTATTCGTGTCCCAAATACGGATATTGTACGAGATTTGACAGTAGTTACCAATTAACACCTTTTCATCACAGCGCACTTCTGTGCCAGCGTTGATGTTTGTATAATTTCCAACAGTCAACTGCCCACCAAAACGTACCCACAACTTTTCGCAAGCCACTTTTGTGTGGTGTCCAATTTCAACCTGCCCATCTTCTACGAGCAGACAAAGAGGGGAGCCGCAAAGGATTGCATGGTTCCCAATGGAAAGACTGCCTTTGTATATATAAATATCCGTGTCTGATAGAACTGCATTCTCGCCAATATGCACTTCTGCATCATTACCAACAAAGATATTGCAACGGCGCATTCTTACACCAGCACCGACGGTTAAGCTTCCACCACTTGAAACACGCACTTGATTGCCTGATAAACGATAGCTCCATTGGGTCTCGGATAGATAGGAAAAAAGGCGAGAAAGACAGGTCATTGTAAAGAGGGATATATCTTTAGTTTGTGACTTTAGACGCTCAAGTGCTCTTATACATTGGCCACGCGCATGATGTCGGCAAAGACGCCAGCAGCAGTGACGGCAGCGCCAGCTCCATAACCTTGGATAAGCATTGGATATTGGCGGTAGCGTTCCGTTGTTAGGAGCACGATGTTGTTAGAACCTTCGATGTTATAGAAAGGATGAAAGGATGGAATTTCTTGCAAACCAACACTACCGCGTCCGTCTTGCCATTTGGCTACAAATCGCCAACGACGCCCTGCTGTCGTAAGAGTTTGACGGCGTGCCTCAAAGTCGGCATCGAGTGCAGGAAGCTGTTGCCAGAACTCTTCCTCTGTGCCTTTGAAAAGGGCTTCGGGGATAAAGAGACTACGCTCAATGTCGCTTGTCTCCACTTGGTAGCCACTTTCACGCGCAAGAATCGTGATTTTACGCACCACATCCATGCCGTTTAAGTCGAGCCGTGGGTCTGGCTCGCTATATCCGTGCTCCTTCGCTAAGCGCACGGCCTCGGAAAAAGGGACTTCCTCGGAGAGTGTGTTAAAGACGAAGTTGAGTGTACCGCTAAGGACTGCCTCGATGCTCAATATACGGTCGCCAGAGGAAACGAGGTCATTGATAGTGTTGATTACGGGAAGACCTGCGCCAACGTTTGTCTCAAAGAGAAACTTCACTCCCCGATCTCGCGCCTCGGCTTTGAGGCGTGCGTATTGCTCATACGCTGACGATGCGGCTGTTTTATTGGCTGCGACCACAGAGATGTTGTGATGCAGGAGGCGGAGGTAGGCATCTGCAACATCCGTGCAGGCTGTGCAGTCGACAAAGACAGAGTTATAGAGGTTCATCTCTATGATGCGCTCAACCATTTGTTCAATACCTCCTCCCTGACTTTCCGTAAGCAGTTGCTCGTAGTGGGCGAGGTCGATGCCGTCTCGTTGATAGATGGCGCCATGGCTTCTGGAAGAAATGCCCACGACATTCACCTTAAGCATACGTTGCGCCTTAAGCTCTGTTTGCTGGTGGTGGATTTGTTGAATGAGGTCATGCCCTACCGTGCCGATGCCACAGATGAAAACATTGATTTCTTGGCATTCGCTGAGAAAAAAACTATCGTGAAGCACATTCAACGCCTTGCGCAACAGTGGACGATCTACGACGACAGAGAGACTGTTTTCCAAAGCTCCGAGTGCCGAAGCGCAGACATTGATACCATTGCGACCTAAGACATTGAAGAGCTTGCCTGCTGTGCCGGGCACGCGGCGCATGCCCTCGCCCACCACCGCGATGGTGGCTTTTTCTTCTTCTAAGAGGGCGGGGTTCATCGCCCCTTCGGCCATTTCTTTGGCAAACTCTTGGTCGAGCGCTTCGCAGGCGCGCCGGCCATCCTCAGGACGGACGCAAAGCGAGGTGGAAGACTCGGAGGAGCTCTGCGCCACCATGAAAACACTTACCCCTGCTTCTGACAAGCATCCAAAGATGCGGCGATTAGTGCCAAGCACGCCCACCATGGTCAAGCCAGATACAGTGACGACGCTGGTCTCGTTTACCGAAGAAATACCACATACTGGGCGATTTTCCACCAAGGCACTCTCGACCGTGATGACACTGCCTTGCGCCGCGGGGTTAAACGTATTCTTTATATATATAGGTATGTTCTTGTCGCAGACGGGGTAGATGGTTGGCGGATAAACGACTTTTGCACCGAAGTTGCAAAGCTCCATCGCTTCCGTATAGCTCAGGCGTTCGATAGGATAAGCCGTAGGAATGACACGAGGGTCGGCCGTCATGAAGCCATCCACATCGGTCCAAATTTCCAAAGCCTCGGCGTTGAGCGCAGCAGCAAGAATAGCGGCCGTATAGTCCGAACCGCCACGACCCAGATTGGTGGTGACTCCCGTTTCAGCATCGCTACTGATGAAGCCTCCCATGACCACCACATCGGGTTGAGACGCAAAAGCTATGCCAATGCGAGGGTTGGTGGCTTCAAAGTCGACCACATGTTTTCCTGCCTGCTGTGTGGTTTTGATGAGCGTGCGGGCATCGATATGTTGCGCTCCGTCAATGAGCGTAGCGGCAATCAGAGAAGAAAGACGTTCGCCATAAGCCACAATGGCATCTGCCGTTTTAGGCGTGAGGTCTTGGATGAGCAAAACGCCTTGGAGAATGCTCTGTAAATCGTCCAATAGGCTGTGCAATTCCGAGAGGAGAGCGGGGCGTTCGTCTGCCACAATGACTGCATCGACCATCTCCTCATGGCGTTGCACGAGGGTGGCGAACTCGTCCATGAAAGCCTTATCGCCAGCGCAGGCCATCTTCGACATGCGGATGAGTTGGTCAGTGACACCGCCCAAAGCGGATACGACCACGACAACAGGGTGTGTGGTGGCTTCAACGATTTGCTTCACTGCGCTGAGGCTGGCAGGTGTTCCAACAGATGTGCCCCCGAATTTCAAAACTTTCATAAGCAGAATTATAGCTTGATGGTCTTCTTTTTACCCTTCGATTCATTGTGGAGTCGATCAAGGGAAGTGACAATGTATGTATATTTTGTAGCACCGCCATGATAGGGAAGGCGGAGCAATGTCTGGTCGGTGATAGCGACGATGTTCTGAGCTTTGTTCAAGTCGATGCTTTCGCCTTTGGCAAAGCGATAGACCACGTAGCGCACGGCACGATCCATCTCCTTTTTGGCCTTCGGTGCGCTCCAAAAAAGATAGGGCGCATCTTCCATGTCTATCACCTTTACTTTTCGGGGCTTCTTGGGAGCGTGTTTGTCGATGAAAGGCATCAACGGCAAAAGAGCGGGACGAGACTGATAGGTGGTGGCAAGGGCATCTCCAATTCCGCCTTCGTTACGTGTCAGAGCCGCCGAATACCAAAAGCAATTGCCCGCCACCGAAGGTTCACTGTCAGCGATGCGCATCTTGGCGGCCAACTGGCTTTGCGAAGCGTCTTGCAGGTCTTTGGCACGCATGGTGCGCTCGATGTCTTGACCGATGATGAGCGGTCGGCCTGTGGCGTGCTTCGCCCACCAGTGCACCAAGTGCTCGTAGTCGGCCGTCTTGTGGCCAATTTCCCAATAGAGTTGGGGCACATTGTAGTCAATCCACCCTTTTTCGATCCAGAGCAAGATGTCGGCATAGAGGTCGTCGTAGTTTTGCAAACCACCTGTTTGACTGCCGGGCACTGCCGTGCCATTGCGCTGATTGTGGTAGATGCCAAAAGGCGAGACGCCGAACTTGACCCAAGGCTTTACGGCGCGCAGGGTGTCGTGCAATTCTTGAATGAAAAGATTGACATTGTGGCGACGCCAGTCGTTGCGATCACTGAAACCATTGCCATAAGTGGCGAAAGAGACATCGTCAGGTATATTCAATCCAGCCACAGGATAGGGGTAGAAATAGTCGTCGATATGCAACCCATCTACATCGTAACGGCGCACGATGTCAGCAGCCACTTGGCAGATGTAGCTTCGGTTCTCCGGACGTGCAGGGTCGAAGAGCAACAAGCCATCATAGGCAAAGAAACGCTTAGGGTCGCGCAGATAGGGATGCGTTGTAGACAGTTCATTGGTGGTCTTTGTTTTCGCCCGAAAGGGATTGATCCAAGCGTGTAGCTCCATACCACGGCGGTGGCATTGCTCAATCATCCATCCCAAAGGGTCCCAATAGGGAGTCGGTGGTGTGCCTTGACGCCCCGTTAGGAAGCGACTCCAAGGCTCATAAGGACTGGGATACATGGCATCGGCTTCACCACGTACTTGAAACATAACCACGTTGATACCTGCCCGTTGCATGGCATCGAGTTGGCGGGTCAAGTTGGCTTGCATGCCGTCACGACCAAGGCCTTGAAACTGGCCGTTGATGATTTGTACCCATGCCCCACGAAATTCGCGTTTGGGCATGCGCTGAGCAACGACGGTCAAGGAGCAAAGAAAAAGAAGAAGGAGCGAAAGGGTCTTGCGCATTCGAAAGAAGAATAAAAAAACTGGATGTTACCAAGCAAATGAAAGCCCAATCAGTGTCCACGCACGCAGTATGCGAGGGCAGTTAGCTTTCAGAAAGCTAAATTACTCAATTCTTTTCGTTTGTCCTACTTCAAGAATATAAATAATTGTGCAGATCTGGATATTGCTCGCCCATACGCCCGTTGCGCCACGGGAAGTAAGCGTCCACAAACGCCTCAGCCCTGCATCCCTCTTGCACGAGCAATAAGGATGTAGGGCTGAGATACAAAAA
>JALFTM010000091.1 GCA_022788345.1 Bacteroidales bacterium | reverse complement strand
TTTGGCAAACCGACAAGGTCTTCAAGATTGTCCAAATTGCCAGCATAGGTGAGCTTGTCCAAGCAGATAATTTTATAGTCGGGGTATTTCGTGGCGAAAAGGCGCACCACATGATTGCCTATAAAGCCTGCGCCACCAGTTATGATTATGCTACGTTGTGCCATAGATACAGTAAGAGTATGTTTTATTTGCTTACAAAGTTAAGCCACTCTACCCTTTCGGACAAACAAAAGCGGCACAAAATGCGACACGGCACTATGGCAAGCAGTCTTATGCCCAACTTTTCGCCCAAGCGAGGGCTTTTTGCTACCTTTGCATCTATGACAAAGAAACGTTTCCCTAAGACTAACGCTTACAAGGAGCAGAATGCACAATTTCTCGCTACGCTACGCACCGAAGAGGGTATCGAGACGCTCTCGCACGGCATCCTCTATCGGATGCTACAATCGGGTAATGGCGAGGGTGAAGTAAAGCCCAGAAGCGTCGTAACGATACACTATTGTGGCACGCTTATCAATGGGCGTGAGTTTGACAACTCAAGAAAAAGCAACTGCCCAGCTGCTTTTCGGGTCAATGAACTCATCAATGGTTTCCAGCTCGCCCTCCTGCGCATGCACATCGGCGACCGCTGGCAAGTGTTCATCCCCTCGGACGAAGGCTATGGCGACCGCGCAATGGGCAACATCCCCGGAGGTTCAACCCTCATCTTCGACATTGAGCTTATCAGCATTGCTTAACTCCCGTTTCCACGCATGACAAATCCTTACGAACTCCTGACCATTCTCGGCCCTACGGCCTGCGGTAAAACAAAGTTGGCTGTGGCCGTAGCCGAACGCCTTGATGGCGAAATTCTCAGTGGCGATAGCCGGCAGGTCTATCGGGGCATGGACCTCGGCACAGGCAAGGATTTGGCCGACTACACCATTAACGGCCACACTATCCCAGCCCACCTCATCGACATCTGCGAGGCTGGCGAAAAATACAACGTCTATCGTTTCCAGCAGGATTTTCTCACAGCCTATGAAGGCATACAGTGCCGCCACAAACTGCCCATCCTCTGTGGTGGCACAGGTCTTTATGTCGAAAGTATTGTCGGGGGGTATCGCCTCTCACCCGTGCCTCAAAATCCTGAATTGCGCGCACGACTCGAAGGGCATACGTTGGCCGAGCTCACCGAGATGCTCGCCACCTACAAGACTCTACACAACCACACCGATGTGGACACAGCCCAACGTGCCATCCGTGCCATTGAGATAGAAGAACACTATCGGCAACACCCCATAGATCCTCGCCCTTTTCCGAAGTTGCACAGCTTGATTATCGGAGTACATATCGACCGCAATTTGCGCCGTGAGAAAATCACCACTCGCCTGCGCCAACGCCTCAACGAGGGCATGGTGGAAGAGGTGCAAGCCTTGTTGGCGAGTGGCATTTCAGCCGATGATTTGATCTATTATGGTTTGGAGTACAAATTTGTTACCCTCTATGCCATCGGCCAGTTGAGCTTCGAGGAGATGTTCCAACAATTGGAAATCGCCATCCATCAGTTTGCCAAACGCCAGATGACATGGTTCAGAGGCATGGAGCGCCGTGGCCATCATATCCATTGGCTCGACGCCGAAAATGGCATCTCCAACAATGCCGAAGCCATCCGCCTTTTATGGCAAAAAGGCGAGTGAGAAAGTGGCGAGAGATTGATAAAAAAACGTGGACAATCTGCCACAACATTTACTTGCGCCACCTCGCCAATCACGAGGCGCAAGAAGAAAAAACGGGAAGCGCAGGAAGAAATTTCTTCCTGCGCTTCCCGTTTTTTAAGGGTATGAGAACAGCGTTCTTTTGAACAGATTTTCTGTTTTTTCAGTATAAAGATAGCCTCTGAATAGGTGCAAACCTATTCTGCCTCCTATCCTCTGATGCTTTTCATCGCAACTTCCTCTTGCCTGATGCGCACGAGCAAAGGAATGAGATAGAGGGGAAGACCGATGCAAAGCGTTGTCCACGCATGACAAAGCAGGGCTACGCCAACGAGTTCTGGAAGAATGTTAAGAATGTAGTTGGGATGGCGCACCGTTCTAAAGAGAAAACTCTTTTCAATGCGGTGGTTGGGCACAATATATAGTTTCACGGTCCACACATCTCGCAGTTTGTAAATGACATAAAACAACATGATGTAAGCAAAGGCCATTAGAGCAACACCATAGAGGGAGAGCGTATCAAAATATGCTGTGCGCACATACGCCTCATAAAGTGCCCCAAAATAGTAGGCGATATGTGCCAAAGTGAGCAGGAGCGAATTGAGTTTTCCATATTGCACAGCTCCTTTTTTCAAAATGCGCTTCTCGTTGTTAATTGAATAAGCCAGCGACACCAATCGAAGCAAGAAAAAAGTGGCAAGTGTGATAAGAATCGACTGCATAAAAGTGATTGAATTTATGGTGTAAGGTGAACGTCGGGTGAGGAAATAGAGATATGGATAAAACTCCTTTCAATCGTTGTCTCTTCTATCTCCATATTCATCATTTAGTGTAGAAAGATTTTTTGACCATTGACGATACAAAGACCTTTCCGCCTTTGTTGCATACGTCGGCCTGCGAGATCATAAACGCCTTTAGGGGCATCCGTTGCTGGACGAACTGCGTGCAAACCCGTGGCCACCATATTCCCAGTAAATCGGGTGTAGAATGTTATGTCATTGTACTTCACCACCATATCTGTTTGAAGTGTTCCCTCTTTCAGCACGCCTTTTGCACCACTCGCGATGGTCACTGTCACTTTCGACGTTTTCCCTTTATTGTCCACTTCTACAGCCGATTCCATGTCGTGAGCGGTGAGGAACAACTCTCCTGCATCTTTCATCTTAACGGGCACTTCCTTCAATGCAATGCCTTTGAACACTAAGCTACCGAATTTGAAGTCGCCCAAGACGATGTCCACGCAGTTAGGCGTTTTGCTCGGCGAAAGTTGAAGCGTCGTGGTATGTCCGGGATTCGTTTCAAGTTCCTCAACAGCCAATCCCAAAATAAGTTCCCCATTATAAGTACCGAAGACCTGAGCAGTGCTTACTTGAGCTACCATGGGCATGACTGTCCACAACGCAATGAGTGCGAGTAAAATCTTTTTCATTTTGTGCTTTTAATTAGATTGTAATTTTGAGTGTGTTTTCACCCTGCTATCACAGAGGGCAGTGCAAAGTTAGGAAAAACAGAGCACTTATTGCACATAAACAGACTGTTTTGTGCTACTTTTTTTGCACATTTAGCCAATAAGGCCATGAAGTGTCGGTTAGAGTTTCCACCATATTTATAGACAGAAAGGAGGAAGAATGTGCTAAAAAAAGCGTATTTTTGCAATGAGAACCATGGCAACGATAACGTTGTCACATCGCCAGTGCTTTGCCTTTGTGCCGAAAGTGGCTACGCGCTGAAAGAGAGCGTACATCTATGGGAAACACGGCACGCTCGAAGTCCCATGCAGTTCCCTTTATGATATAGAAAGACAGATATCGTGCTCCAAGTCGAATTTAGTATGCCCTATCGCACGGCGATGGGCGAAACCATACATTGTCACTTTGAAACCTCGTCACACACTTCTGGAAGCATTGCCCTGCAATCCGCCGATGGAGTGCTTTGGACGGGCCGTTTGAACCTGCCAGAATCAACGCAATACATCCGTTACAGCTACTCGGTGCAGGGTAGCAATGGCATGACAATGCGTCGGGAGGCAGGAATCATCCGCACGGTCGAACTGAAAGGCTTGCAACTGGTGCTCTGTGCCGACAACTGGTTCGACACGCCCATGGAACATGCCTTTACGCATCCCTCGTTCATCGCCACTGTGATGCCAGCCACGGATGCCCCGCAAGTTGAAGGACAATTGCATTTCCGACTCTATGCTCCTCCGCCTCCTGTCGGCTATACATGGGCCATCATCGGTGAAAGTGCGGATTTAGGTGCATGGCAACCTCAACAGGCCTTGGCGTTGCATAGCCACGGGAGCTGTTGCTGGGGCTTGCAAGTGGCACGCCAAACAGCCATCGGGGCGTATAAATACATTCTTCGTTCGGACAACGACCCTCTACAAATCATTTGGGAAGAAGGCGAGAACCGCCATTTTGAAATGCCTGCGTATGCCAACATTGGCCATATTTTTCGGGCGGACCATATGCCCAAGGTGGGCGAACAGCATTGGCGCACAGCTGGGGTGGTCATTCCTTTGTTTTCCTTGCGGAGTGAAGAGAGTCAAGGCATCGGCGATTTCGGCGACTTACAGGCCATGATCGATTGGGCTGCGATAGCGGGGATGCACGCCATCCAACTCCTCCCCATCAACGACACCATGGCGACAAATACCATGGCCGACTCTTATCCCTACAATGCGCTTTCAGTCTTTGCCCTTCATCCACTCTACCTCGATTTGCGCCCTTGGAAGAAGTCGGCTGCTTATGCACAATATAGTGCCGTGTTCCATGTGCTGAACCAAGCCCCTGTGTTGGATTACGCTGGAGTTTCACGGGCTAAAATGGCCTGCCTGAGAGAGCTTTTTATCGAACAAGGAGTGCGCACTTTAGCCTCCGCTACTTACCAACGCTTTGCTAAGGAAAACGCCGACTGGTTGCCTGCCTACGCACTTTTTTGCACACTGAAAGAAAAATATCATACCGCCAACTTCCGCACTTGGGAGCAACTCTCGGCCTACGATGCCTATGCCGTGGCCCATTACCTCAAATCCCACACTACGGAGCGTGCCGAGATGGATTTCTATTGCTTCGTGCAGTATCTGCTCTTTGAACAAGTAGAACGGGTACA
>JALFTM010000090.1 GCA_022788345.1 Bacteroidales bacterium | reverse complement strand
GCTGAAAGGCGATCGTATTCTTCTTTATCGCCAACAACAATGCGTTTCCACTGACGAAGACCTGTACCAGCTGGGATGAGGTGACCGCAAATCACGTTCTCCTTCATGCCCTCAAGGTAGTCCGTCTTACCGCTGATGGCGGCATCGTTAAGCACCTTAGTGGTCTCTTGGAACGAAGCGGCAGACATGAAGCTCTTCGTGTGGAGAGAAGCACGGGTGATACCTTGGAGAATTTGCGTAGAAGTGGCAGGACGGGTGTCACGGGCTTCCACAGGACGAAGGTCGGCACGCTTGAGACGTGAATTTTCTTCACGCAACTTGCGCACGGTAACAATCATACCTGGGCGCATCGTTTCGCTGTCGCCAGCATCTGTAACCACTTTCTTACCCCAAATGCGGTCGTTCTCTTCTGCAAAGTCGAGTTTGTCGATGAGTTGCGATTCGAGGAAATGGGTGTCACCGGGTTCGTTGATTTGTACTTTACGCATCATCTGGCGAACGATGACTTCAAAGTGCTTGTCGTTGATCTTCACACCTTGGAGACGATAAACGTCTTGCACTTCGTTGACGATGTATTCCTGCACGGCTGTTGGGCCTTGGATGGCAAGGATGTCGGCAGGAGTGATAGAGCCATCAGAAAGTGGTGTACCTGCACGTACGAAGTCGTTGTCTTGTACCAACACTTGCTTAGAGAGTGGCACGAGGTATTTCTTGACTTCGCCAAGCTTTGAAGTGACAATAATTTCACGGTTACCACGTTTGATGGTACCCATGGAAATCTCACCATCGATTTCGGCCACTACAGCGGGATTGCTGGGGTTGCGAGCCTCGAAGAGTTCTGTTACACGTGGCAGACCACCAGTGATGTCACCTGCTTTATTGACAGCACGTGGGATTTTCACGAGAATGTCACCAGCTTTGAGTTCTTGCCCGTCTTCGATAGCGATGTGACCATTGAGTGGGAAAGTATAGTGGCGGAGGCTATTGCCTTTCTCGTCGCAGATGTGTACCACAGGCACACGACCACGATCCTTACTTTCAATCACGATGCGCTCACGGAGACCTGTTGCTTCGTCTTCTTCCACACGGAAAGTAGTGCCTTCAACAACATCTTCAAAGCGGGCCTTACCTGTAGTTTCGGTTACGATAACGGCATTGAAAGGGTCCCATTGCGCAATGAGCGTATCTTTCGTCACCTTATCGCCCGGCTTCACATAAAGCGTTGAACCATAAGGTACGTTCATTGTGGAGAGAACAATGTCGGTATGCTCGTCGACGAAGCGCACTTCTGTGGTACGAGACACAACCACTTGTACGGGTTTACCGTCTTGTTCGGTGTCTACGGTACGAAGTTCTTCAAATTCTACGCGGCTTTCGCTACGTGCCTTGATAGAGGCATTGGCGGCAGCGTCACCAGCAATACCACCAGCGTGGAAAGTACGGAGGGTGAGCTGCGTACCGGGTTCACCGATGGACTGTGCAGCAATCACGCCGACAGGTTCGCCCATCTGTACCATCTTGGTTGAAGCGAGGTTGCGACCGTAGCACTTCTGACAAACACCATGACGGCTTTCGCAGGTGAGTACGGAGCGAATTTCCACTGTTTCGATAGGAGATGCTTCGATTTCTTCCACCTTGTCTTCAGTGATTTCTTCACCTGCGGCAACAATGAGTTTGCCTGTTGTTGGGTGAATGATATCGTGTACAGTGACACGACCAAGGATGCGTTCTCCGAGAGAAGAAATCACATCGTCGCCATTCTTGAGAGCAGTGCAGACAAGGCCACGGAGTGTGCCACAGTCTTCTTCTGTGATAATCACATCGTGAGAAACGTCTACAAGACGGCGTGTGAGGTAACCGGCGTCGGCTGTTTTCAAAGCGGTGTCGGCAAGACCCTTACGGGCACCGTGGGTAGAGATGAAGTACTCCAACACGGACATACCTTCCTTAAAGTTAGAAAGGATAGGGTTCTCGATAATGAGGTTACCTTCAGCACCTGCCTTTTGGGGTTTCGCCATCAGACCACGCATACCAGCGAGCTGTGCAATCTGGTCAGCACTACCACGAGCTCCAGAGTCAAGCATCATGAATACGGCGTTGAAACCTTGGTCGGCTTCTGTCATCTCTTTCATGAGCACCTTCTTGAGGTCGGTGTTGACGTGTGACCAAGCATCGATAACTTGGTTATAGCGCTCCTTGTCGGTGATGAAACCCATGTTGTAGTTGGCCCAAATGCTTTCAATTTCAGCATTGCCACGCTCCACGAGGTCTTTCTTAGAATCGGGAATGATAATATCGTCCAAGTTGAACGACAGACCACCGACATAGGCTTGGCGATAACCGAGGTTCTTGATGTTGTCCAAGAACTCACAGGTACGTGCCATACCAGCACCTTTCAGCACGGTAGTGATGATGCCACGGAGGGTTTTCTTAGAGACGATGCTATTGATAAATCCGCACTCGCGTGGTACGAGCTCGTTCACGATGACACGACCCACAGAGGTCTCCACCAAATGACGAATAGGACGTCCATCTTCATCAATGTCATCGACCATCACCTTGATGGGGGCATGCACATCGACACGCTTTTCATTATAAGCGATGATGGCTTCTTCAGGACCATAGAAAGTAAGACCTGAGCCAAGCGCACCCGGACGCATCTTGGTGATATAGTAAAGTCCGAGCACCATGTCCTGCGAAGG
>JALFTM010000089.1 GCA_022788345.1 Bacteroidales bacterium | reverse complement strand
TGGTGGCCACACTCCGGGCAGGTATAGATGAACGCCTCGTCGCTGAATACTTTCTTTCTCAATTTAGGATCGAGGTCAACATTCATCGACTCCCAAAGGTCAAACTTGCCTTTGGTCTTGCAATTGGGGCATATGATAGTTTCTTCGTGTACCTTGGACATATCATCACTATTTTAGTTGTCCCACTTTTCTATTTCTGGTGTACTACAAATTAGAGAACTCATGCAAAAGAGCTTTTATGGAAACCATAAAAGCTCTTTTGCAAATAGCAATAACTCAAGTAAATTTGGTCTTGCTCATGGGGCAGAAGGAGAGTTTTGGCTTAAGCCAATTTGCGAGCACCATCACCAATCACCACATCGATGATAACAGGAGTTTTACCAAACTTGGCAGTAAACTTCTCTTTCACCACTTTGCAGAAGTTGTCATAGAGCTCTTCGGCGACGAGGTTGATAGTGCAACCGCCAAAACCACCGCCCATAATGCGAGAACCTGTTACACCTTCTTCTTTGGCGATATCGTTCAAGAAGTCGAGTTCTTCACAAGATACTTCGTATTCCTTAGAAAGACCTTCGTGAGTCGCGTACATCATTGCACCAACTGTTTCGTAGTCGCCTTTTTCGAGGGCATCGCATACTGTGAGTACACGCTCACGCTCGCCAATTACATAGTGAGCACGGAGAGCATCTTCTTCGCTAACAACGCTACTAACTTCTTCTAAGTGCTCGTAAGAGGCATCACGGAGCGACTTAACTTCAGGGTGCAATTGGTTGATAGCTTCTGCTACACGTTCGCAACTACGACGGCGATCGTTGTAAGGAGAGCCTACCAACTCGTGCTTCACCTGAGAGTTTACAAGCACCAACTTGTAGCCCTGAGGATTGAAAGGGAAGTATTCAAACTCACCACTACGGCAGTCGAGACGCATGAGCGAGCCTTTTTTACCATGTACGGAAGCGAATTGGTCCATAATTCCACAATTGCAACCTACATATTTGTGTTCTGTACGTTGGCCAACTCGAGCAAGTTCCATCTTCTCAATTTTGTTCTCTCCCCAAATGTCGTTCAAGGCAAAGGCATAAACGCTTTCCAAAGCGGCAGAGCTACTCATACCTGCGCCAAGTGGCACATCTCCTGCAAAAGCAGTGTTGAAACCTTCAACAGGCACTCCTAAAGCCATCATTTCACGGCATACGCCAAAGATATAACGCGCCCAAGAAGCGGAAGGCCCTTTCTCGTCGTCAAGAGAAAATTCTGCGTAGTCTTTGAGGTCAATAGAATAGGCACGTACGTTGCGAGTGCCATTGGGCTTAATCTCTGCAATCATTCCTTGCTTTACAGCACCGGGGAATACAAAGCCATCATTATAGTCGGTGTGCTCACCGATAAGGTTAATACGTCCAGGAGAAGCGTATACAGAACCAGTTGTGCCGTCGAAGTGCTTGATGAAGCGACTGCGAACATCTTCGATTGTTAAATGCATAATGGTTGGATTTTAGAAAATTAGTAAGAGATAGTATGAAAGGCGTCCTGCCTGCAATGGGGCAGGCAAGACGCTAAAAGAAAATTCCTATTTGACTACTTCTACATCAGAACGCTTAGACACGCGCGATCCAACGAGGGCGTAAAAGAGGATGTAAGCGGCACAACCAACTACCACCCAGAAGCTCGTGATATAGTTCGTTGCATCGGCAATAACACCTTGGATAGCCAACATCACTGCACAACCGAACACCATAGTCATAAAAATACCGCTGGCAATGGCTGTGTACTTGCCCAAGCCTTCAACTGCGAGGTTGAAGATAGCACCCCACATTACTGATGTGCAAAGGCCAACAAGCAAGAAAGCGAAGATACCTACAGGGATTTGTTCCCAAATAAGATTGAGATTACCCCAGTCTACACCAGGGAAGCTAACGAGAATGTCTTTAGGCGCAAACATACCGAAGAGTACAAGCGCAAGAGTAGCAATAGACACTGTCGTGATCATTGTACGGCTACTTACCAAATGACCAAAACTTGCACCAGCAAGACGACCGATGAGCATCATGAACCAATATACAGAGATGATCAAACCTACAGTTGAAGGCTGAATACCCATTTCGTTGATGAGATAGTGCTGTACGAAGGTTGGAGTACCTACTTCAATACCCATATAAAGGAAGATTGCCAAAGCACCGAGGGCAAAGTGACGATGTCCCAAAGCACCGCTAATGAGGCTTAATTGAACAGGAGCTTGTTCAGGTTCTTCAATTTTAGTGAAAAGGATCACGATGAAAGCCACAATGAAAATAGCCAAAGCAATGAAGAGGGCTGGTGTTGCATCTGAGATTTTTGCCTTAGAGGCGTCTGCGATGAGTGCACCCATGAGGATGTAACAAGCCACTGCAGCAGAAGAGTTGAACACACCGCCAAGCTGAATGAGCTGGTTACCACTATTGCCACCACCACCGAGGAGGTTAAGCATTGGGTTTACCACGCAGTTCAAAATCGCCATACAAAGGCCTGAGATGAAAGCTCCACAGAGATACACTCCGAACACAAGGCTGAGGTTCTCTTTAGCATCGAGCTGACCGCTGAACCATTGAATCAAGATACCAGTGCTACCAACTACCAAGCCGATCAGAGCTGTTTTCTTATAGCCAAACTTAGAAATCAGCATACCAGCAGGAATACCCATAACGAGGTAAGCGATGAAGTTACCATAGTTACCAATATTGGCAAGTGTAGTAGAAATTTCACCTTGCGCCTTGATAATCGTTGCCATTGGCGTGCACAGGTTTGTCACGAAGGCAATCATTGCAAAGAGGGCTATCATCACGATAATTGCGCCCCATTGTTTGGTTTGTTGTGCCATTAAATAATTGAATTAGAGTTTTGTATTTGATTGATTTGAATGTTTTTATTCAGCTACGCCAAACTTGTAAATAGTCTTTTGCGTATAGATTTCCCCAGGATTGAGCACTACGCTTGGGAAGTGTGGCTTATTGGGACTGTCGGGGAAGTGTTGAGCTTCGAAGCAAAGCGCAGAACGACGACCGAAAGTAGCACCATGCTGTCCTGTGTAACCATCTGCCCAGTTGTCGGAATAGAACTGGACACCGGGTTCGGTGGTGTACACTTCCATCGTACGTCCGCTTTGGGGTTCTGTAATACGAGCAGCAAAAGAGAGTTCGCCCACTTCTTTTTTATTTAACACATAGCAATGGTCATAACCAGCACCATTTTTAATTTGTTCGCAGGTTTGGTCATCGATACGCTCGCCTACGGTGTGAGGGGTTGTGAAGTCGAAAGGTGTACCCTTTACGCTACGGATTTCACCTGTGGGAATACACGTTTCATCAATGGGAATGAAGAAGTCAGCATTGATTTCGCAGATAACATCTTCGCAAGTGGGAGTTGGATTGGCAATACCTGCAAGAGAGAAGAAGCCATGATGGGTCATGTTCACAATCGTCTTCTTATTGGTTGTGCCTTTATAATCAATCATTAACTCATTGTCTTCGGTCAGCGTGAAGAGTACAGTCATCTTCAATTCACCAGGGAATCCCTCTTCATAATAGGCTGATGTGTAGCGAAGAACAAGTGAGTGCTCATTTATTTGTTCAGCATCCCAAACGCGAGCATGAAATCCTGTAGGACCGCCATGCAAATGATTTGGGCCGTTGTTGATGGCCAAGTTATACTCTTTTCCTCTAAGTTGGAACTTGCCATGAGCAATACGATTGCCATAGCGACCAACAAGAGTGCTCAAGAAAGGTTCTGGTGAAGATAGGCATCCTTGGATGCTATCGTGGCCTTGAATTACGTTCGCAAACTTACCATTCCGATCGGGAACCATAATTGCTGCCACAGAACCACCATAGTTTGTGATGGCCACTTCTACGCCATTTTCATTCGTCAAGAAAAACAAATCTGTTTCCTTACCATTGATAACAGCCTGAAAGTCTTCGCGCTTCAAGCCGCTTTTGTATTGTGCTGTAGCTTCCATATGAAAACATTTTAATTTTAGCTTAAGCAAAGATGGTAAGAAAAAATGATATTGCAAAGTGGAGATTGAAAAAATAATGTTTTTTCTTGCGTTTTTATTTCCTAAATCCAATCCGCTATGGTATCTGCGTGGAAAGATATAAGTAAGAATGAAAGCATTTTTTCTGCCCCAAAATAGACGGTTCCCTTCTTATGTAAAGCTCTATTTACGGGAAGCGCAAGAAGAAAATTCGAGAAGCGCAGGGAGAAAAAATGGGAGGCAAGGTTTAGAAAAGAGCCTTGTGGAAGTGAATAAAAGAAACAGAGTGTTTCCTTGCGTAAGCAAGAAAGCACTCTGTCTGATTGTCGTTGAGTCAGTGATAGCGTTATACGCGACTGCCGTATTGCTGGTCGAGATTGAAAATAGCTGTTTCGCCCATTTTGCGGATACGATCCACAATACTACTGGCTGTGGCTTCTTCTTCTACTTGTTCGCGTACAAATTGCCAGAAGAAGTCTTGTGTAGCCTTGTCACCCTCAGCGATGGCGAGGTCGAGAAGGTTGTCAATACTTTTGCTGACAGCGCACTCGTGGTGATAAGCATCTTCAAAAGCGTTGAGTGGGCTATCCCAAGTTAATTTTACACCATTGATAGGGCTTACTTGTGCTGTGCCACCACGTTTGATGAGAAAGCCAGCCATTTGATAGGCGTGGTCCATCTCCTCAGCACTTTGTTTTTTCATCCATGTAGAGAAGCCGTCGAAACCTTCTTTGTCGAAGTAGAAAGCCATTGACAAATAGAGGTTGGCTGAGTGCATCTCACGGGCAATTTGCTCATTGAGTGCTTTTTCAAGGTTTGCTGAAATCATAAATTCAAATTGTTATGTTCTGTAAATTGTATGTATGTCCTTAAACATCGACAAAGATACAAATTCTTTTCTGAAAATACAACCTCTTCTACTACTTATAAGATAATGTCTTTTCTATGTGTGGTGTTGTGAGGCAAAGAGGGGTGCTTTGGAGGCCTGACAAGGTCTTTGTAGACAAGGTTAATAGAGTGTGAGAGGACGTAGGAAAATAGGTGTGAACACCCTAAGGGTACTTGTTCTTTTATGAATAGGCATTGTTCCACATATCATTGCTAAAGATGGCATACATCGTTTGTGTGCCACTATTTTAGCTGGTCTTTTTCTTGCAGATGTCGAGAATTTTGATAAACTTTGCCTTTGTGTTCCACTTGGATAAGATTGACCTACGAAAGCTGGGCATATCTCATAAATATATAAATACATTTCGATAAAATGCAACCCACTATAGACCTTTTCTTGCTCGATGCGCAAGGCATGGCTTGTACATGCCACGACATCAAGATGCAAAGTTCCGTCTTGAAAGAAGTGTTTACTCTTACACAAGATAACAATCAGACAACAGAATGTTATTTGAAAACTAAATTTGGTAGTAGTGAGTCGTTGCGTCTTATTGCACAAACAGGAGTAGCACCTTATGTGGCTATCTTTTCTCGCCCCGTGTCATTCACACCGGGCTATCGCTGTTTTGAACGCCTTTTATTGACATTAGAAGCGCGAGATGCAAGGATGATTTATTCAGATCACTATGTTACAGTAAACGGAGAACGGCAAGCAATGCCTAAGATAGATTATCAACAAGGCTCACTTCGTGATGATTTCGACTTTGGAGGTCTATGGCTATTTCATCGTTCTGATTTGCAGGAGTTTTGTGCCACTTCTGAAGCGCAGGGATATGAACAAGGGGCACTATATGCCTTGCGTCTTTTTTTAAGTCGCAAAGGTGAGATCTTTCATTTGAGAGAGCTACTTTATAGTGAAGAAGAAGTCGATTTCCGCAAGAGCGGAGAAAAGCAATTCGATTATGTAAATCCAGCCAATAGATCCTATCAGCTGGAGATGGAGCGTGCTTGTACAGAACACTTGCGTCTCATTGGCGGATGGCTTAAGGCTGGCGAGTATGAAACTCTACCCGAAGAGAAAAATGATTATCCTGTGATGGCTTCAGTTATTATTCCTGTGCGCAATCGTGTGCGTACGATAGGTGATGCTATCGAAAGTGTCCTCAGCCAAGAAGCAAGCTTTGCTTTTAATCTCATCGTTGTGGACAATTACTCAACAGATGGGACATCGGAGGTGGTGAGAACCTATGCAGAGAACGATGCTCGTGTGATACATCTTGTGCCTACACAAACAGATTTGGGCATAGGGGGCTGTTGGGACTTGGCCATCCGTCATGAACAATGCGGGCGCTATGCTGTGCAACTCGACTCGGACGATTTATATGCTGGTACAAACACCTTGGCACGTATTGTTGCGCTCTTTGAAAAGGAACAATGCGCAATGGTTATCGGTAGCTATCGTATGGTTGATTTCCAACTCAATACCTTGCCTCCGGGACTCATAGATCACAGAGAATGGACAGAGGAGAATGGGCGTAACAATGCCTTACGCATCAATGGACTTGGTGCGCCTCGGGCTTTCCGTACGGGAGTGTTGCGTCAAATAGGTGTGCCTAACACATCGTATGGTGAGGATTATGCTTTGGGTTTAACTATTTCTCGGCGGTATCGTATAGGGCGTATTTTTGATGAACTTTATCTTTGTCGTCGCTGGGAGGAGAACTCTGATGCGGCACTTTCGGTAGAGAAAGTGAATGCTAATAACGCCTACAAAGATAGCTTGCGCACCATCGAACTTTCCGCACGTTTACAGCAGAATTTGAAGTCATGACGGGTGCAGAATTATCCAGCTTTTTCCAGCAACAACTACAGCAATGGCCAGAGGCTGCCACTCGCTTTGCACAACTTAAAAGCGCAGTGGAGATACGGCAGTTGTGTACAGATGGTATAGGGCTTTCTGTGCAATGGAATCCTGCACGCATTGTCTCAACTAAAGCTCCTGTCGGTGATGCTACGAAGCCTATTGTACGCCCTTGTTTTCTTTGCTCCGAAAATCAAGTGGCTGAACAATTTGGTTTGCCTTATGAAGGTGGAACACGCATTTTGGTTAATCCTTTTCCTATTCTTCCTGGGCATCTTGTTGTGGCAAAAAACACGCATGAACCACAAACATTGGCCACACTTGCAAAAAGTCTCTATCAGCTGGCTACAGAAGTACCCGAATATGTTTTCTTTTATAATGGCGCTCGTAGCGGTGCTTCAGCTCCCGATCACGCTCACTATCAAGGTGGATTGAGGGGAACTTTACCTTTAGAGCGCGACTATGCAAAAATTGCTCCACAACTGAACTTGCTGGATGTTGATAGTAGGGGAGTGGAATTGTTGCGCTATGTGGCGTATCCATGCCCCTTGTATATCGTTCGGAATACTGTAGGTGAGGCAGAGGCACACTATGCTTTTGTCGATCGCTTTTTGCATACATTGCCTAAGGAAGAAGGGAGGTCTGAAGCTGATTTCAATCTTTTTGTTTGGCAAGAAGCAGAGGTACTTATTACAGCTATCATACCACGGTCGAAGCATCGCCCTATCTGTTTCTTCGCAGATGGAGATGAGCAATGCTTGGTCAGCCCCGGAGCAATAGATATGGCTGGCTTGCTCATCACACCTCGTGAAGAAGACTTTCGGAGTATGACAGCAGAGCGCATGACAAAGATACAAGCCGAAGTGGGAGGCTTTCTGACTATTGATTTTCAGGAAGAACCAGTCGTCCGAGTAGGGGTGTTGAGAGGTGAGGAGATTAGTGTAGAGTTCTTGACCCCTTATAGTTGTGATGGTGTTATTTATGAGGGGAAGCATACATTTCGTTTCGAAGATAGCGCAGTGGCTTGGCAAGAGAAGCATTGGCCTTATCTCGACTTCAAATCCCAACATTCAGCAGGACGCTTTATAATACACGACGTGATCATTGGCGTCAATTTCCATTGGGAACAGCAAGAAAATCAAACCTTTGAAGGTGATTTGTCTATTTTAATTGAAGGGCAAGGGCTGACAGCTGTCAATAAGATACATACAGAGGTTTATTTGTCTTCCGTTATTTCCAGTGAGATGAGTGCTGATGCCCCTTTAGAGTTTCTCAAAGCCCATACGGTGATTTCGCGTAGCTGGCTTTTTCGGCAACTCTTGCGCAAGCAGTGCTGGATGAAACAACAACGCATGCAAATATCAGAAGCGGAACGCATGGTTTGGTATGATAATGATAATCATCTCTATTATGACATTTGTGCGGACGATCATTGCCAGCGTTATCAAGGTATTAAACATCAGAATAAAGAGACAATCTTGCAAGCCATTCGAGCTACGAAAGGAGAGGTTTTGTGGTACAATGGAGCTGTTTGCGATGCGCGCTTCTATAAGTGTTGTGGAGGCATGACAGAATTGTTTAGCACTTGCTGGGAGGATGAAGATTTCGACTATTTGCCAGTAATAGCAGACAAAAAAGTAGCAACAGACATAAATGATGCAACGGATTTGCGCACAGAGGATACAGTAAAGGCATGGATAGAAAATGGTGCAGACGACTTCTGCAATACAACAGACAAGGCTTTGCTGTCCGAAGTGTTGAATGGTTTCGATCAAGCGACCAATGATTTTTACCGCTGGACAGTGGAAGTTTCTCAAGAAGAATTGCAAAGATTTTTACAAGAGAAAGCGCAAATAGACTTGGGAGACATCGTTGCTTTGCAGCCTTTGGAGCGTGGGCGTGGTGGTCGCATCAAGCGTTTACGTTTCGTTGGGACAAAAGGAACAATGATTGTGGGCAAAGAATTAGAGATACGCCGACTACTCTCTTCCTCTCACTTATACAGCAGTGCTTTTATTGTTGAACCAATTGGCGAAAAAGGGAAAGTTCCCACTCATTTCTTGCTTCAAGGAGCGGGCTGGGGACATGGTGTTGGGCTGTGTCAAATCGGAGCAGCAGTAATGGCAAAAGAAAGATATACTTATCAAGAAATTTTAGCGCACTATTATAGAGGCGCTTCTTTACGACGATTATATGCACATCAACTTTAATCAAATGAGCCGTCACTGGCCGGGCTTTTGGGTTCCCACTCTCTATTTTACGGAGGGATTACCCAACATCATCGTCACAACGGTGGCGTTGATCATGTTTAAGCGTTTGGGTTTCGACAACGCGGATACTGCATTGTACACTTCGTGGTTTAGCTTACCTTGGATGCTCAAGCCTTTTTGGAGTCCTGTGGTCGAGCTTGTTGGTCGTAAGCGTACTTGGATTTTGACGCTACAATTGCTTATTGGAGTGGCCTTAGCTTGCGTAGGTTTTACGCTTCCTATGAGCAACAACCTGCAATGGTTGATGATCTTTTTCTTTCTAATAGCCTTTAGCAGTGCTACGCACGACATTGCAGCCGATGGTTTTTATATGATAGAGCTTACGGAGCAACAGCAGTCGCTCTTTGTGGGTATCCGTAGCACATTCTTCCGCCTGTCAATGATTACGGGACAGGGGGTCTTGGTGATGCTGGCTGGCGCTTTAGAGGCCTACTTAAAAGTTCCTTCAAAGGCTTGGGCATGGACTTTCTTCATTTCTGCTATTCTGTTTTTTCTTTTGGTTGCCGTACATGCGTACATCATTCCCAAATCAAGCAACGATTGTCCCAGTCCAATGGAGAAAAGCCCTTGGGCTGATTATCTCCAAACTTTTCTCGACTTTTTCAAGAAACCACACATTGGCTTGGCTTTGACGTTTATGCTCTTCTATCGTATGCCAGAAGCGATGTTGGTAAAAATATGTCCCCTTTTCTTCCTTGATCCCAACGATGTGGCCAATGGGGGATTAGGCTTGACAACTGCGGATATTGGATTTGCACAAGGTACAATAGGCGTAATAGGCCTAATTCTTGGTGGTATTTTAGGTGGTGTGTTGGTGTCGCTACATGGCTTCCGTCGTTGGTTATGGCCAATGGTCTTGAGCATCTCTTTGCCGAATGCTGTGTATATTCTTATGGCTTATTATCAGCCAACAGAGATGCTTTTTATTGGCAGTTGCATCTTTATAGAACAATTAGGTTATGGGTTTGGTTTCACGGCTTATATGCTTTATATGCTTTATTTCTCACAAGGGAAGAACCAAACAGCACACTATGCTTTCTGTACAGGCTTTATGACCTTAGGACTTATTCTCCCCGGCATGGTGGCAGGCTATCTACAAGAAGCTTTGGGCTATCTCAACTTCTTTATCTTTGTAATGTGTCTCTGTCCAGTGACCTTTGTTGTGTCGGCATTGATAAAATTTGATCCTCTATTTGGTAAGTCTGCAACGAAAAAGCAAAAAGAATAGCGACAACCTTTAAGAAATTTGCGAGCAAAGCCTGCATTTTGCTGGTAAAAGTTGTAAATTTGCCCCATAAAACAAGAAACAAACCTCATTCACTGATGAGAGAACGTATGAGACAAAATATATTTCGAGGCTGTGGCGTGGCTATGGTGACGCCTTTCAAGCAAGATTTGACTATTGACACAGAAAGCTTGCAACGTCTAACAAAAGATTTAATAGACAATGGGGTTGACTTCCTGTGTGTGCTTGGAACAACTGCAGAGACGGCAACTCTCACTGCGGAAGAACAACACTTGGTTGTCCGCTCCATACAAGAAGTCAATCAAGGCCGTTTGCCGTTACTCATCGGTGTAGGGACAAACAATACACAAGCAGTTGTCAACCGCCTGCAACAAGATTTCTATAAAGATGTTGATGGCGTATTGGTTGTGACACCATACTATAATAAACCTTCACAAGAAGGACTTTATCAGCATTATAAAGCCATTGCAGCTGCTACAAACTTGCCTATTATGTTATACAACGTGCCTGGGCGCACGGGTGTAAATATGACAGCCGCAACAACGCTTCGTATCGCCAGAGAATGTCCCAATGTGGTTGCCATAAAAGAAGCTTCTGGAAATACAGAGCAGATAAAAGAGATTATAGATACAGCTCCAGAGGGATTTGATGTGTTGAGCGGAGATGATTCGTTGACTTTTGAACTCATTGCTTTAGGAGCAAAGGGTGTTATTTCTGTATTTGGAAATGCCTATCCTTGCCAATTCTCAAAACTTGTGCACGCCGCACAAGAAGGACAATACGCAGAGGCGTTAGACATTCAGCGTCTTTGTCGCCCGCTCTATAAGCCCATCTTTATCGATGGAAATCCCGCTGGAATCAAGAGCTTGATGACTTTCCAAGGGAAGTTGCAAAACGTGTTGCGATTACCTTTGGTACCAGCTACACCAGCTACACAAGAAGTGTTGAAAACTTTGGCGGGGAAAATGCCACTCTATTAAGCCACAGATTAGAAATATCCAATTTGTCTTTGATTGTAAAAGCAACTTGTTGAGATATAGAAAGGAAGAGTTCTTGGAAGGTAATAAAAAGGCAACTCCTTCTTTAGCTGAGTTTTCTAAAACCTTAATAAAGCACGTTTGTAGTAAGAGTAATTTATATAACGATATGGGAGTAAATACAATTTGTCATATACTTAAATATGACGATAACAAAAATTTTAAAGAGGTGTTTACTATTAATCCAGTTCGATTAAGAATGGATGATGGTATCTATAACTCGATATTGAATTGGGAAATTATAGTTGATGCTGAAAGAACCGAGGAGATATGTGAGGAATATAAACTCACAAAAGATGAAGTTAAAAAGTTGCTTTTTAAAAATTATTGGTGTGAGGATATTCTTGAGCCAATAAATGAGGGAGAGGAGGACGAAGATAGCGTTGATAATTTTGAAAAAGTTGAAAAGATTAATTTGTTGAAAAAGAGAGAAATTCAGGCTCTTCTTGAGAAAATTTATCAAGTGTGTATTCAAAAGAATAAGACAAATGAAACAATTAATCTTGATAAATGGGATTTGGTTTTTCTTCAAAATCTTGGCATGATAATAGGAGCTCTTTCCGTACTTGATGATGATGGATATGTTCAAATTATTTTTTATCAATATTGAAAAATAGATTAGGTGCCAAAACACTTTGCCCAATAGGCAAAGGCAAAATAAAAATCGACCATCATACCTTAAAATCACATAATAATGTTTAGCTTTGTAGAAGAAATAGGATCATCAATACCCCATCAAATACTCTCCGATAGTGGAACAGAAAATATATACTTATGATGAGGCTTTTGAAGCCTCTTTGGCATACTTTAAGGGCGATGAGTTAGCTGCTCGTGTTTGGGTTAATAAGTATGCAATGAAGGATTCTTTTGGTAACATCTATGAGTGCTCACCAGAGGATATGCACTGGCGCTTAGCTAATGAAATAGCCCGTATAGAGAATAAATATCAAAATCCAGTTTCTGCACAAGAAATTTTTGAACTCTTGGATCATTTCCGTTATATCGTTCCTGCAGGTAGTCCCATGACAGGCATAGGTAATGGATTTCAAATAGCCAGTCTTTCCAATTGTTTTGTAATTGGCGTTGATGGTGATGCAGACTCTTATGGCGCTATATTGAAAGAAGACGAAGAGCAAGTGCAACTTATGAAACGACGTGGAGGTGTAGGACACGATCTTTCGGCCATACGTCCCAAAGGTTCGCCAGTAAAGAACTCTGCTTTGACATCAACAGGGCTTGTCCCTTTTATGGAGCGCTTCAGTAATTCTACCCGTGAAGTGGCGCAAGATGGTCGGCGTGGGGCACTTATGTTGTCGGTCTCAATTAAACATCCTGATGCAGAAGCGTTCATTGATGCCAAAATGACAGAAGGAAAAGTGACAGGCGCCAACGTAAGTGTTCGTATCGATGACGCCTTTATGCAAGCGGCTATAGAAGGTAATAGCTATACGCAGAAATATCCTATTGATAGCGAAAACCCTTTAGTAAAGAAAGAGATTGAAGCCTCTGCCTTGTGGCGAAAAATAGTGCACAATGCTTGGGGAAGCGCAGAGCCGGGTGTGTTGTTTTGGGACACTATCATTCGGGAGAGCTTGCCCGACTGCTATGCTGATTTGGGCTTCCGCACTATCTCTACAAACCCTTGTGGCGAAATTCCTTTGTGTCCTTACGACAGCTGTCGCCTGCTCTGCTTGAACCTCTATAGCTATGTACAAAATCCGTTCACTCCAGAGGCAAGTTTTGATTTCGATTTGTTCCGTCGTCACGTGCAATTGGCGCAGCGATTGATGGATGATATTATTGACTTGGAAATAGAGAAAATAGAACTTATCCAAGAGAAGATAAATGCAGATCCACAGAGTGAAGAAGTGAAGGCTACAGAAAAACACTTGTGGGAAAAGATTATAGATAAGTCTACTGCAGGGCGCAGAACTGGAGTTGGTATTACAGCAGAAGGCGATATGTTGGCAGCTATGGGCTTGCGCTATGGAACGCAAGAAGCTACGGATTTTGCTGTTGAAGTGCAGAAAGTGCTGGCTTTGAATGCGTACCGCTCTTCTGTCACGATGGCTAAGGAGCGTGGTGCTTTCCGCATTTTCGATGCGGAGCGGGAGAAGAATAATCCTTTCATGTTGCGCTTAAAAGAAGCAGACGAGCAACTCTATGCCGATATGGTGAAGTATGGCCGTCGTAATATCGCTTGTTTGACCATTGCACCCACAGGTACAACAAGCTTGATGACACAAACTACAAGTGGCATTGAACCAGTGTTCCTCCCCGTATATAAGCGCCGTCGTAAGGTCAACCCTAACGATCCTGCTGTGCGTGTAGACTTTGTAGATGAAGTGGGTGATGCCTTTGAAGAATACATCGTTTATCACCACAAGTTTCTTACATGGATGGAAACGCAAGGCTTAGACAGTGCAAAGCGTTACACCCAAGAAGAAATAGATGCTCTTGTACAACAGTCGCCTTATTATAAAGCGACCGCCAACGATGTAGATTGGCTCATGAAAGTGAAGATGCAAGGCGCCATTCAGAAGTGGGTAGATCACAGCATTAGTGTCACAGTGAATCTCCCCAATGAAGTGGACGAAGATTTGGTTAATCGTCTCTACGTTGAGGCTTGGCGTAGTGGTTGCAAAGGCTGTACAATCTATCGCGATGGGTCACGTGGTGGTGTTATCGTGAGTGTAGATAAAAAGAAGGAAAAGAAGAAAGATGTACGCGACGAGAATATGACACAGCAGCTTATAAGCCAGCCTGTCGTAAAGCCTCGTCCCGTGGTATTGGACTGCGACGTAGTGCGCTTTCAGAACAATAAGGAAAAGTGGGTAGCCTTTGTAGGCCTTCTGGATGGTCGCCCTTATGAAATTTTTACTGGTTTGCAGGACGACGAAGAAGGTATCGTATTGCCTAAGAGTGTCACACATGGACGTATTATCAAATGTGTGAATGCGGATGGCAGCAAACGCTATGACTTCCAGTTTGAGAATAAGCGTGGATATAAAACCACTGTAGAAGGGCTTAGCGATAAGTTTAATCCAGAATACTGGAACTACGCGAAATTGATTTCGGGAGTTCTTCGCTATGGTATGCCCTTAGAAAATGTAATTCGCTTAGTGAGTCAGTTGCAATTACGCAACGAGAGTATTAACACATGGAAAGTAGGTGTTGAACGTGCATTGAAGAAGTACATCAGTGATGGCACGAAAGCTGATGGGCAGAAGTGCCCAAATTGCGGTGAGGAAACCCTTGTCTATCAAGAAGGGTGTCTTATCTGCACTTCTTGTGGCAACTCCCGTTGTGGATAGAATTGTTTGACAAAAATGTAGTATGAAGATTACCCAGAGTATTATTCATCTTGACGATATGAGTTTCTATGCTTATCACGGTGTGCTCCTGCAGGAGCGCACCGTGGGAGCTTATTATCAGGTCTCCTTATCTATAGAGCCATCGCATATAGAAACTGCTGTATTGCATGACCGCTTAGAAGGAACGATTAACTATGCAGAGGTCTATTGTTTAGTGGCCGAGGAGATGGCAAAACCCTCTGAATTGCTTGAACATGTTGCAGGTCGTATTTTACAACGCTTGTTTGCAACGCAACCTTTAGCACAGAAAGCAACTCTTGTTATTGCCAAACAATCGCCTCCTATGGTTGGGGCAGACATGAAAAGTGCTGCTATTGAACTGACAGCAGAACGTTGATATCAATGAGGTTTCAACTAAAACTTCTTAGGCCAAATTTTCAATTGAAAATCTGGCCTAAGAAGTTTTTTAGGAGTTTCTGACCTGCGCCTGCCTATTGCGACGAGCGCACGTTACGCCAATAAAGTGCTTAGGTGTTGTTTACCTAACAATAATCTTTTGACCTTCTACGAGGTAAACACCTGCCTGAGGGAGAGAAACTGTTGTTGTACCAACAGAAAGGTGCACAGTTGTGATAAATTGTCCTGCAAGATTGTAGATAGGGAGGGATTGGGCTTTCTTACTTTCGAAAGTGATGCCCCCTTGTTCGCCTATGGCGATAAAAGTGGCTGTATTAGGAGCTAACACGGTGTGCAATCCTGTGGTGTAGTTGTATTGTCTGTCCAAAAAGTCCAATCGATTGGATATCCAATTGTTAATATAGGTAACATCACGAAGAATATCGACACGTTTATTATCAACGCCATTCCATCGCATACGTTCACGCACATCAGCTCCGCTTTCTTCAAATAGAGTGGCATAGTCACTAAAACGTTTTGTCAATGACTCTTTAGTAAAATAGGTTCCTCGCAATGCGGCATAGCGTGTTCTTAAGCGATTTTCCCAATCGAAAGATTTTGTCTCACGCAGTCTTTTGAAAAGTGTGTGCTCGCCATGCTCATTTTGCCAAAGCATATCTGTATAACTTTGAGCAGCATTACTTGTCTTTCCACTCGTAGAATAATAATCACGTCCCCAAGTGCCGTCCAAGTCCCAAGGTGCAATTCCAAGCTTAGGTGACTGTGTCAAGTCATAGACGTAGTAGAACATGTTTTTGCCATGATTATCTGTTGTAAAAAGGAGGTCCATCATTAAGTAGTAGTCCAGTGCCACAGGAAGGTCGAAGAGGTCATTTGCTACCTGTGCAAAGTGTGCAGTGTCGTTGGAAGCTACTGTACTGATGGCGTCATAAAGCGGTTTCCAAGTGATTTCCTCTCCGTCAGCTCTTTCAGGATAGCCCATCTCAAAACTGTTCCAAGTGTCCGACATGTTATTGTACATGCTGGGAGGAGTTCCGGGGAAGATATCGCTGTCGGGATTATGCCCCATTAAAACGGCATAACTCCATTGTTCTGATTTATAGAGCAAACCACGTTGTGTTATTTCGGAAGTGTTTGATACAACCTGTTTCTTTAGTTTAAGTTGTTTGCGGTCAAGTTTTTCTGTCATGCAATAGAGCCCTTGATAGTTGCCGTTGAGAATGACTTCTACAAATCGGCCTCGTGTGCCATTGATAGCTTTTTTCTCAGAGCTTTGATGGTAGGGCTTGGTCGAAAAGTCGTTCCAAAGGTCGAAAGAAACGCGGTTGCGCATTCTTGCATAGTCGATAGCCATTGCATCGAGTATCCAGTTATTATCGGAGCGGAAACCAAAGAAACTTCCATCAGCCGATTCTCCAGCTTCATTAGTTAGCTTAACGGCAAAAGCTTTCTTTGTCATATTCTGTGCAGAAGCTCCCCGATAGCGTAATTGGGCGTGGAAGAATTGCTGTTTTAAGGCATCATCGGCATCGATAACTTGGATGTCTCCTGCTGTGTAAGTCTTGCCATTGATGCCATCCGAAGTGTTTAACACCACAATGGGGAGGAAGTTGCCTTTGAGCTGGTAAGAAATGCTACTGCCATTAGCTGTCACTTTTATTGTATGGTTGCTTGTTGCAATAGGAGAGCTGAACACAACACTATCTCCAGTATTAACAGGCTGCCCATCGAAATAAACTTGGGCTGTTGTATCGTCTGAAACGAATTGGATGGCAGCTTTGTAGCTCTCTTTTCCTCGGTAAGACGTGGGAATAGGGAACATGTATGTCCCATACAAGTTGTCGTAACTTGCTTGTACGCCATTGAAAGAGAGGGAAGTTAGTAGAGTCTTGGAATTGTTGGCCCAAAACATGGACGAACATGCTCCCATTGTTAGGAGAAGGGCT
>JALFTM010000088.1 GCA_022788345.1 Bacteroidales bacterium | reverse complement strand
TTCAGTGAAGTCTACTATCCCCATTGGAGTGCCACCATTGATGGACAGTCAGTCGAAATTGGTCGTGCCAACTATCTGTTGCGTGCGCTCAAAGTGCCAGCAGGCAAGCACGAAGTGGTGATGACTTTCCGCCCACAAACCGTCACGATAACCGAAACAACAGCTTATGTGGCCTCTGCCTTGATCCTCTTGCTGTTGGTAGGTGTCATCTTGAAAGAAAGTGGCGTTTTGAGCCGTAAAAAGTAAATAGCCACATGCCGTAGAGTTTTCTATCGGCAGAGATAACGAAAACGGGAGGCGCAAGAAAATTTCTTTTCTTGCGCCTCCCGTTTTGTCGGCTTGCGCTTCTCGAAAAGCCGAGTTGCGCTATTTGTGATTGGTGATTACAATGGGCCGATAATCAGTGGTTTGTGTAGCTCTGTTTTGAGAGTAAAAAAACATACTTGGTAGCCGTTTCCTCGAAGGAGAGTTTTGGATCACGGCTATTGGGTAAATACGCTCGTTTAGCAACAGACGTTTTCTCGCCACGGCATAGCTCAAGCACTACGTTGCTTGGCTCTGTCCGCATAGCTGAACGAAAACGTTCGTTTAACAACAGACGTTTTCTTTGCCACGGCAAAGCTTGAGCAAGCTCATCTTTGCCCGTCTGGCTGAACGAAAACGTTCAAAAATAGAGAGTGATTGTGTCAGATAGGCACATAGCACTGCTCTTTGCAAAGATAACAACAAGTTGGCAAATATAGGCGGTAGATGTCCATTCATTTTCCAATGGCTGGACGTGAGGTGGAACAGCCATTCGCAAAATAGCCACTCGTCACAATTGTCTCTTCCGTCTTCAACGCCGAATGCGTGCAAGCGCAAAGAGGAAATCCGCGAAGCGCTTGGAGAAATTTCTCCAAGCGTATGCAGAAATTTCTCCAAGCGCAACTTTTTTCTCCTCTTTCTAATATGCAGAATGTCAGTGAAATACGAAAGAGTCGTTTCTGGCCCTCGCGGCAACGATAAACGAGGTCGAAAGTGGCGGTGCTCCCCTTTGGCGCAGACTTGCGTAGGGGCTTGTTCGTATCTTCCAATAATTTCGTATCTTTGCATAAGTAGGCCTTGGTTGCAAACAAGGCGAAATCAATCTTTTAGAATTACTTTCATGCTGGACGGCAAGCCGTTTGGCGCTATTTCCCATACTGCGATGAGCGACGAACTGAAAGACCTCGACAATGAGCATGTAGAGACGCCCACGGAGGCACACTCTGCGTATGTTCCCGGAAACACTACGGATGCGATTTTGCGCCACCAGCTTTCAGGAATGTACCAAAGTTGGTTTCTCGACTATGCTTCTTACGTGATTTTGGAGCGTGCTGTCCCTCACTTGACGGACGGCTTCAAACCCGTGCAACGGCGCATCCTCCATTCGATGAAGCGTCTCGATGACGGTCGCTACAACAAGGTGGCCAACGTGGTGGGACACACCATGCAGTTTCACCCCCATGGCGATGCGTCCATCGCTGATGCCCTCGTACAATTGGGGCAGAAAGACCTCCTCATCGACTGTCAGGGCAACTGGGGCAACATCCTCACGGGCGACTCGGCCGCAGCCTCGCGTTACATCGAAGCACGTCTCTCAAAGTTTGCGCTCGATGTAGTGTTTAATCCCAAAACAACGAATTGGAAGCTCTCCTACGATGGGCGCAATAAAGAACCCATTACGCTTCCCGTGAAGTTTCCCTTGCTCTTGGCACAGGGGGCGGAGGGCATTGCCGTAGGACTTTCGGCCAAAATCCTCCCTCATAATTTGGGCGAAATCTGTGAAGCGGCCATTCAGTATCTCAAAGGCGAAGACTTCCAGCTTTTTCCCGACTTCCTCACAGGGGGCGCCATCGATGTGAGCCGTTACAACGATGGTCTGCGAGGCGGTGCGCTCAAGGTGCGCGCCAAGATAGAAAAGCTCGATGCCAAAACGTTGGTCATTCGAGAGATACCTTTCGGTAAAACGACCTCTTCACTCATCGAAAGTATCCTCAAAGCCAATGAAAAAGGCAAAATCAAAATCCGAAAAGTTGACGACAACACTGCCGCAGAGGTGGAAATTCTGGTACACCTCACACCCGGCACTTCGTCTGACAAGACCCTCGATGCCCTCTATGCCTTTACAGATTGCGAAGTGAGCATTTCGCCCAACTGTTGCGTCATTGACGACAAACGCCCACGCTTCATGCCCATTAGCGATGTGTTGCGCTACAACGTCGATCGCACCTGCGACCTGCTTCGTGAAGAACTCCTCATTCGTCGCAACGAACTCTCGGAAAGTCTCCACTACGCTTCGTTGGAAAAAATCTTCATCGAAGAACGCATCTATAAGGGCAAGCCCTTTGAAGAAGCCAAAACGATGGATGCTGCCTGCGAATACATCGACGAAAGGCTCACGCCGTTCTATCCCCAATTTGTTCGTGAGGTGACGAAAGACGACATCCTGCGCCTCATGGAGATAAAGATGGCGCGCATTCTGCGCTTCAATAAGGAGCGGGCAGAGGAAGCCATTGCACGGATGAAGGAGGAAGTGGCGCGCATCGACCACGATCTCGACAACATGGTGGAAGTAACCATCAATTGGTTTAGACTCATTCAAGAAAAGTACGGACCGCTTCATCCACGTCGCACAGAAATCCGTTCTTTCGACACCATCATAGCCACAAAAGTGGTCGAAGCCAATCAGAAACTCTACATCAACCGCTCTGAAGGTTTCATGGGAACAGGTTTGAAGAAAGACGAGTTTGTCGAAAACTGCTCCGACATTGACGATGTGATTATCTTCTACAAAGACGGCACATACAAGGTGACCCGTGTGGCCGAGAAAGTCTTTGTCGGAGAGACCGAGCGGTCGAAAGCAGAGAAGAAGAAGGCCGAAATCATCCACCTCGCTGTCTTCAAAAAGAACGACAAGCGCACAACGTACAATGTCGTTTACCGGGATGGGAAGAGTGGCTCAAGCTTCATCAAACGCTTCCATGTGACGAGCATCACCCACGATCGTGAATACGATGTCACGCAAGGCGAGGCCGGTAGCCGTGTGACTTACTTCACGGCTAATCCTAACGGCGAGGCCGAAATCATCAAAGTGATGCTGAAGCCTGTGCCCAACCTGCGTCGCATCTCTTTCGAACGTGACTTTAGCGAATTGGCGGTAAAAGGCCGGCAATCTCGAGGCAACCTGCTGACACATAATAGTGTGCATCGTATTCAGCTCAAGTCGCATGGCGCATCCACTCTCGGCGGTCGTAAAGTGTGGTTCGACCACGATGTGCAACGCCTCAACTATGACGACCATGGTCAATACCTCGGAGAGTTCCACTCCGACGACCTCGTGTTGGTCGTTCTCAAGAATGGCGATTTCTACACCACCAACTTCGATGTCAGCAATCACTATGAGACGGATATTCTGCGCATAGAGAAATTTGATGCGGAAAAGGTATTTACGGCCGTGCTCTACGATGCGGCGCAACAAAACTTCCCCTATATCAAGCGCTTCTGCTTTGAGCGTTGCACGGCAGCGCGCCGCCAGAATTTTATGGGTGAGGGCGAGGATTCACAACTCCTCTTACTCACCAGCGAGGTCTACCCTCGAATACGTGTGGTGTATGGAGGCGCAGATGCCTTCCGGGGCGAGATGGAAATTGATGTGGAGGACTTCATTGCCGTGAAAGGCTTCAAAGCCAAAGGAAAGCGCATCACGACACTCACCGTGGAGAAGTTCGAAGAATTGCCACCCATCCGCTTTCCCGAAGTGAAGGATGCTGACGAAGCAACTACCGACTCCTCTGATGAGGGCGAAGCCTCCGAGGCCTCTCTCTTCGACTTCGAAGAAAACTAAGTAATGCACTTGGCGTGATGGAAACCCCGAAACGTGCCTACGGCAATGCTGGCGAGGAGCAGGCAGCCCGCTATCTCGACGGCGAAGGCTACACCCTCTTAAAGCGCAATTGGCGGGTGGGGCATTTGGAGCTTGACATTGTGGCCGATTGGTTCGGCGAATTGGTCTTTGTTGAGGTCAAAACCCGCCAGAATGAGGACTTCGCGCCAGCTTATACGGCCGTGGACATCGAGAAACAACACCACATGGTGCAGGCGGCGCATGCTTATATGGCTTATCACCGACTCGACCAGCCTTATCGCTTTGACATCATCACGCTCATTGGCACTCCGCCAACTTGGACGCTTCATCATTATCCCAACGCCTTCACCGAGCAGAGCGTGCAAGTGGCGTTGAAAAGAAAGAAATGGCGATTTGACAATGCGTTCGCCAAAGACTGATGGCATGGCCAGCCTTTGCCACTGTTTTTATTCAAAGCAAAAGCGTTGAGATGACCTTCGATGGTCTCTCAACGCTTTTGCTGTTATTTTTCCAAGAGTTTCAAAAACGCTTCGTAACCCTCAGCTTTCATTTTGTCTTTGGGAATGAAGCGCAGGGAAGCGCTGTTGATACAATAGCGCAAGCCCCCTTTTTCGGCTGGCCCATCGTGGAAAACATGTCCCAAGTGGGAATTGCCAGTTTTGCTTCGTACTTCGGTGCGTTTCATGCCATGAGAAAGATCTTCTTTCTTCACAAGCAGTTGCTCGTCGATGGGCTTGGAGAAAGCTGGCCATCCGCAACCAGAATCGAATTTGTCGGTGGAAATGAAGAGTGGCTCGCCAGTGGTGATGTCTACATAGATGCCCTCTCGAAACTCATCGTAGTATTCGTTCTCAAAAGGTCGCTCCGTCGCATTTTTCTGAGTGACATTGTATTGCGTTTCGGAGAGCTGGGCTTTTAGGGTGGCGTCGTCGGGACGGCTGTAAGCTTTCTCGGAGGGGCGGTTAGCCTCTTTGGCGCGCTTGAAAAGGGCGGGTGAAAGGTGGCAGTAGCCAGTAGGATTTTTATCCAAATAGTCCTGATGATAGTCCTCGGCATTGTAGAAATTTTCCAAGGGGCAGCATTCCACTACGATGGGGCTATTGTATTTTGTGGCCAAGTCTTTGAGCTTCTTCTGCGCCACTGCGGCCGAGGTGCTGTCCGTATAGTAAATTCCCGTGCGGTATTGCGTGCCTTCATCGTGTCCCTGTTTGTTCAAACTGGTGGGGTCGATGGTTTCAAAGTAAAGGTCGATGAGCTGTTCGAGAGGTACAGTCTGTGGGTCATAGTCCACTTTGACGGTTTCGGCATAGCCCGTGTTATGGGCACAAACCAGCTCGTAGGTTGGGTTCTCGATACTCCCGTTGGCATAGCCCACTTCGGTGGCCACTACGCCATGGATTTGCTTGAAGAAATGTTCTGTTCCCCAAAAGCAACCTCCTGCAAAGTAAATTGTTTTTGCTTCCACTTTTTTCTGTGTTGATTGTGAGTGTAATTTTGTGAATAGTCCTGTGACGACAAAGAGGAGCAATGCGCCCACGGCTGCTCCAATGATGGGTTTCTTATTCATAATAGATCGGTATGTTGGATAATAGTTCAGAGGTTGCCACACGAGGAGGAAATGTTCCTGCCTGCGTAGCCACCATGTTTTTCACGAGTAAAGGTAGAAAAAAATGTCGAATTGTGCGCTTTTTCTGTTCAAGAAGTTTGATTGCTTCAAGCGAGAAAGGCAACGTTTTATTCGTGGCTTGAAGCCATAGCTCCATGTGATGTGTCTTCAGACTGGTTGCGCGGAAAGAACTTGAGCACCTGTTCGCGCAGGAAGCTGCGGTCGATGTGCGTGTACATCTCTGTGGTTACGATTTGGCGATGCCCCAGCATTGTCTGTATGGCGCGCAGGTTAGCTCCTCCCTCCAAGAGATGGGTTGCAAAAGTGTGTCGAAAGGTGTGGGGCGAGATGGTCTTGGTGATCCCCGCTCGCTCGGCATACATCTTGATTTGGTGGAAGACCGTGATGCGTGAGAGGCGTTGGCGGCGGGCGGCCGAGATGAACACAAAGTCCTCTTCGCCCGGTTTGGGGTCGATGGCATTGCGGTCGACGAACCATTGTTGCAGTCTCTCTATCGCTACGGGGGAGATGGGGACGATGCGTTCCCGGTCGCCTTTGCCGATAACTCGGATGAAGCCCTCCTCAAGGGCAAGCATCGAGAGTTGTAGGTTGCACAATTCGCTCACGCGCAAACCGCAACTATAGAGCACCTCCACCACAGCCAAGTCCCGATGACCATAAGGCTCGCTTAGGTCGATGGCGGCCTCGATGGCTTCGACTTCTTCAAATGTCAGCACTTCGGGGAGGTGCTTGCCACGCTTGGGCGACTCCAAGAGTTCGGCCGGATTTTTCTTGATGTATCCCTCCAGCAACAAGAAACGATAGAACGAGCGCACGCCACTCAGCATTCTGGCCAAAGAGCGTGGGGCGATGCCCAATTCGTGGAGTGTCCACGCATAATGATGGAGCGTTTCGAGGGTGGCCGTTTCGGGGCTTTGCTGAAAGTCGGTGAGATAGTCGAGGAAGCGGCGCACATCGCGCAGATAGGCATCCTGCGTATTCTCTGCCCGCCCTTGTTCAAGGAGGAGATAGTTGATGTATTTCTGTAAAATTTCGTCCATGAGAGAAGCCTTTCAATTTGGCACCAAGCGCATAGGCACGCTCTATCTGCTAACTTTGTTGTAACTTTGGCAAAGACAAAGGTACAACAAAGATTTTTATCCCGATGAAATTGCTTATCCTCAATGGGCCTAATCTTCACCGCTTAGGCCGACGCGAACCCTCAATCTATGGTAGTGATACGATGGATATCATCCTGCAACGCTTGCAAGCGGCCTATCCTGAAGTGGAACTACGCTATGCACAAAGCAACAGCGAGGGAGCGCTCATCGATCATCTGTATGATGCGTGCGATGGCGGTGTGCAAGGCGTTGTGTTCAATGCAGGGGCTTATACGCACACTTCCGTGGCGTTGCATGATGCCATCCGTGGGTGTGAACTGCCTGTGGTGGAGGTGCATCTCTCCAATGTGCACACCCGTGAGCCGTTCCGCCACAAAAGTTTGATTGCCCCTGCTTGTTTGGGCGTTGTGGCTGGCTTTGGCGCAGACAGCTATCGCTTGGCAGTGGAAGCCTTGTTGCACCATCTGGCGAAGTGAGGCGTATGAGCAGTCTCGACCTTAGTGCCCCAGCCCATAATGTGGCCTTAGACGAATACATCGAAGCGCACACCACGGCCGAACATCCCTATTTGCGTCGTCTCTATCGGGCCACACATCTTCATCTCTTGCATGCACGTATGGCTTCGGGCCACGAGCAGGGGCAACTTCTCAAGATGTTGGCACAATTGTCGGGTGCACGCCGTGTCTTGGAAGTGGGCACTTATTCGGGCTATGCCACTTTGGCGTTGGCGTCAGGGATGCCCGCAGGGAGTAGTATCTTGACGTTCGAAATCAACGATGAGCAAGAAGATTTCACACGTCCTTGGTTAGAGGGTGCGCCTTGGGAAGTGGACATAGAGATGGTCATCGGAGATGTCTTGGCAGTGCTCCCTACACGGACCGAAGCCCCTTTTGACCTTATTTACATTGATGGGAACAAGCGCGACTATGTGGCCTATTTCGACCTCCTTTATCCCCTGCTTGCTCCCAGAGGTTTACTCATTGCGGACAATACGCTTTGGGATGGCCATGTGGTGGAAGCGTCCTATGCCGAAGACGCTCAGACGAAGAGCATCAAGGCTTTTAACGATCTCGTGGCGCAACATCCCGACCTTGACACCCTTATTCTCCCACTTCGGGATGGGCTAACAGTGGCACGCAAACGATAGGATTTCAGAGATTTAACCTTGGTCGATGGACCGTTGGAGGGGGTGCGCAAGGCTTTCCCGCCGCTTGCGGACGCACCAAACATCTTCTGCTATCCAGTGCTTATCGGATGGGCTTGCTTTCTTTTAGCATTGGTAACATTTCATTTGCATTTTGCGTCTCGTTGTATTATCTTTGTAGTACGATAAACGGGCGAAGCGGTCGATGGAACCGCTTCGCCCGTTTTCGATGGCTGAAAAAGGCCTTTTCAAGAGGCGTATGCAGGAATTTTTCCTTACGCTTGGCGAAAATTTTCCAAGCCTTGACAGCGCATCAAGAGGCGTGAGGCGTGTAAAGCCGAAAGGCCAAAAGTTAAACTTTGTTGATAAGAACAATTCTTGAAAGTGGGCGATGCTTTATGGATGCAAGGCTTCAAATCCGCGGAACTCGGTGCTTGTTTCTCCAAGAGGGCCAAGCTGTTGGTTCAGTCCCGTGACAATGCGGATGAAGTGAATGGCAGGGAGATGTACACGCTGTCCTTGATTGTCCACAGCCCACTCGATGTCCATGCGTCCTCCGCCTTGGTTGTCGGGGAGGTCATCGACATAGCCTTGGCCAAAGGCAGAGAGGTAATAGTAATGGCCCGTGCGCCGATAGTTGTTGGGCAGGCGAGTGCTGGTGAAGGTCAGCGCTTCGGCCGATAGCCATTGTGGAAAATAGGGCTGGGTGTGGTAACTATTCTGCGACAAATAGCCCGTTCCTCCTCGATTATCGCTCCAAGCGATGTAAGTGGTGTCGATCAGAGTGGGGAGTGTGTCTGGTGTGGCTATGTGGTTGGGAGCAGGGCGTGTGTAGGTGATTTGATAGCCGTGGTCGCTCTTGTCGTAGGCATTGCCAGCCAGCTCAAACCATTCTTCGGGTTCTGGCGTTCCGTTGTGGTTGGCATCGTAGGCCACAAAGACTATTCCTGCTTCACTGTTGCCATCGATGGCGTTGCCTTTGAGTAGGAAGTCGGGCTGATTGGGGCGGTTGAGCACCGAATCGCTTAAGGCAAATTCGACATAGCCACCGCAGCCACCCAGTGTGATAAGACCACTCCGCCCATTGCCCACTGCTTCGTAGACCTTTTGGCACATCGTGGCTTCCGTGTCGCCCTTGGTATAGAGAGGCAGGGTGTTCACAAATTGTCCGGGCGCAGGCCGATAGGTCAAGATGCGTGAGATGACGATGTCCTCGCCCTTAGGGGTGGGAGATGGAGAGACCGGCGTGGCGGCAGTGAAAGCAAAATGTGCAGGGATGTCGCCCGCAGTGGCCTGCCATTCGAGACGACCATCGAGGGTGTAGCAATAGACCGTGCCGGGCGAAACATAGTCGCGGGCATCTGTGACATAGATGTGCTGGTCATTGACAGCCAAGCCATAAGGCGTTTGCAGGTGCGAGAGCGAAAGGGTGGCGTTGCCGATGCGCAGAGCTTTCTCCGTGAGGGCGTAAATGTTTCCCCCTCTGACACAAAAGCGAGTGGCTGGGATGTCCAATTTTTGTTCCACTTTGAGTGTCGTAGGATTGACCACGTAGATGTTTGGGGCAATGTCTTCGTAATTGCCACGGCTTTGTACATAAAGTTTCCCCTCATCGACGGCCACTTGATGCAGGTTCGGAGCTACGTCTATTTGGGCTTCTTCTGTGAAAGTATCAAGGTTGATGACCGAAAGGCGGTGGTCGTAGTTGGGGGCACGGTATCCTCCCGAATTGGCCACAAAGAGGCGACGGCCAACAATAGCCATCTGTTCGGGCTGGAAACCAACGGTACACGTGGCCACTGCGGAGAGTGTGGCGGTGTCTACCTTGGCCACATAGCCGAGACGAGCCGTTGGATCGAGCTGTACAGGGCCTGCATAGGACGAGATGTAGGCATAAGGGCCTTCGAAAGCGATGTAGCGACAATTGGGAATGGCTATTTGGCCAAGGTGTTTGGCTGTGCGGCGATCCATGACCTCCACCAAGTTCGATACATTCACCACAGCGTAGAGCCGTTCACCATAGATTTGCAAGTCGTTGCCCACATCGCCCAACTCAAAGACCACCTCTGGATTGACCTCTGCAAAGAGGTTGCGCCGATAGCGACCCGTGGTGGCATCATAGAAGTCGAGTGATGCCTTGTTGCTGCCCATATTGCCTTCGTTGAGGAGATAGAAACTCTCGCCAGCTTTTGCGGTGGGGGTTTCAATAGAGGGCACAACAAGTTCGTCCTCCCCACGGCAAGCCGTCAGAAAGAGGACGAGAAAAAAGAAAAGAATTGGTAGATGTTTTTTCATTGTTGCGGAGCACGTCTTTCCTGCGATAGGAGGAGAAGTGGCTTGAAGCTACCCCTTGTCTCCTATCGTCTTAGCCAGTGATAGAGGGTAGTAAATACTTTAGGGAAGAGGGCTTTGGCATATCCCATGATGAAAACAAAAGGATAGCGATAGGGGAAACAACGCTTTTGGAACAAGAGGGCGTTGTTCAAATTATAGCCTAAAGGGGCGTGCAGATAGGCCAAACGCTCTTTGATGGTGGGGGCATTGAAACCTAAAGTCGACTGACTGCCGTGGTCGTTGTCGCAACGGCCAGCATATTGAGGCAGAACAATGACCTTGAAGCCGTTCTTGTATGCCAAATACGTATAGTCGTGGTCGCTGCCTCCATGGATATATTTGTCTGTGAAAATACCCATCTTTTCTACCACGTTGGCAGGAATATAAGTGATATTGCCGTGTGCACACTGACACTCCTGATAGGTTTTTCCGTCAGGGATGACAAAGACGTCTTTCAGCGTAATTGGGTTTGAGAAGTTGAAGCCGCCGTAAGTGAATTCTTTGCCTGCCAAATCTGTGGTCGACCCTACCAAGATGGCTGGTTGGCCGTACTTGGAGCGGCAGTGATTGTCGCCCTTTAGCAATTCCTCCCAAAAAGACAAAGCGATCTCCGCATCATCGTTCAGCCACAAATAGCCATCGTAGTTTTCTGGAGCATCTAAGGCCGCTTTCCAAGAGTTGATCATGCCACCATTCCAGTACAAAGAACCCGTTCCCTTGAGAATTGTCAAAGGGAATGTATAGTTTTGTTCAGCCAAAGCATCCGCGGTGCCGTCCGTACTACCATCGTCGGTCAGATAAACATGGAGCTGAAAAGGAATGGCCTGCTTGTCCAAAGCTTCTTGTATCTGTGACATACAGCGCAAGGTCTTTGCTTTTCGGTTGAAGACAGTTAAGATGATTGCAATATTATTCATAGAAGTGTTCGTTTAACAACAGACGCTTTCTTTCCCTCGGTAGCCGCGTTTCACAATGAACCTGCGGTTGCTGTTAGGTGGCGAAGTGTTGAGTACTTTCTGCAAAGATAGTGAATTAGTTATCGTAGTGGCGTTTGCGGAGGAACGTTTTTTGGCAAAAGGCCTTATGGGAGACGGCGACAAAGACTATGCGATAGAGGAAAGAAACGATAAAGCACGGTTCTATCTGAAGGTGAGAAACCAGATTGAACCGTGCTTTTGAAATGTTCAAGCGTTATTGTTGAGGCTCTGTGACCATGCGCCAAGTGGCAGGATTGGCGAGGGTGGTGTCGTCAGAGGCGATGATGTTAGCCGAGGGAGCGATGAAGAGGGCGCGACCTGTGGCATCGGTGAGTGTGACAGCCCCATGCGCGTAATGGATGGTGCGGAAAGGCTTTGTGGCAGGCTTCACAAAGAGCACTGTACCATAGTCGGCGAATGCGGTCTTGCCCTCAGGGGTGAGCAAAAGCTCTTTGCCTTGAGTGTTGCGAAGCACAAAGCCTGTGCCACGTGCTATAAATGTCCACACTTCTTCTGCATTGTGTTGCGGTGTGTAGTGCACCCGCGCGCCTTCTTTGTCTGCATAGAGCGAAGCTCCAGCATACTTCTTCTTATAGTAAGTGGAAGCGGAATAGAGACGTACCTTTTGACCGTCTTTGGGAAGCGTGATAGGGGCTTTTTCAAAGGTCTTGAGCGCAAGAGCGTAAGCCTCTGGGGTTGCTTTCTTGCGTTTGAGAATTTTTTCTACGGCCTTGTAAGCACTCTTTGCAGGGTAGCCCACTTCACCGGGGCGCGCTTCTTTGGTAAATCGGCGCAGAGAGTCGAGGGCTGTGGGAGCTGGCTGGCGGAAAGCGTGGCGGGCATAGGTGTAGCCATCGGCTTCAAATAGCTCATCGTGGGCTTGGAGGCGTTCGATGAAGCTGTCCCAATTTTTCTTTTCAGCAGGCAACCAAGCCACTTCACTCAAAGCCAGCAGACGTGGAAGGGCACTGTATTCGAGCTGTTCGCTGTTGCGCAACGTCTCTGCCCATAGATTGGCTTGTGTGCCAAAGACAAAATGTTCCTGCCCTTTGACTGCTGCCACAGGATTGAGCTTGTAGACTTCACGCATGCGGTTTACACCATAACCGCCATGGTAGGTTTCTTCCACAATAGCTTCATTGTCGTCTACTTGCATTAGGTCGAAATACATCGGATACACGGGGACAACAATCGTGGAAAAGCCTTTGTCGGCCGCTTTCTTGGCATACTCTACACCGCGCCACGCCATGGCAACGGGTTTGATTTCAGAGCTGTCGGGCCAGTGGGCGAGGAGCTCGTCCCAAACGATGATGTTTTTGTTGTAGTTCTCTTTGAGATATTTGCCGAGGAGTTGTGCGAGCCATGGCTGGAGGTCGTGTACGCTTTTGAGTCTCTCGTCTTTTACGCGCTTGAGAGCGAGTGCATTGGTTTCCCATACTTTGGTGGGACACTCATCGCCTCCAATGTGGATATATTGGCTGGGGAACACTTTGGCCACATGCCCAAGTACGGTTTTGAGGAAGT
>JALFTM010000087.1 GCA_022788345.1 Bacteroidales bacterium | reverse complement strand
GTTGTGGACGACCAGTAGTACCAAGCACGGTCTTTGTTGATGTAAAGATAACTGCGGTCAGTTGCATAGGCACTACAACCGGTGTATTTGGCGTTGAAACCCACACTGCCACCTGCCGTGAGCAAAGGAGCAAGTCCTTCGCCGCGCCATGCTTCGAGCTTATTGGCCTCGCTCTCGGACATGCCAAGGGTGCGTTCAAGCGTTTTCCAATCCTCGTCGGATGGCAAACGCCAGCCCGCAGGGACAGCCTTTTGTGCCCCTTCAAAGCTATAAAGGAAACCATACTTACCGACATAGCCACCATTCTTTTTCTCTTGAGCGAGGAAGGAGGCCTTTCCCGCTGCCCGTCGGGCTTCTTCAGGGTCTACGCGCTTCCAAAGTTCTTCTGTGAGGGCTTTGTCAAACTCTCCGTGATAAGCGCGAATCATCTCGCGGTATTGGGTTTGTGTCATGCGCCCATTTAAGAGGCGTGGCGTGATACTCTCAATGACGTTCAGAAGAGGCATCGTGAAGCTCCCCATGACAATGCTCCATTCATTGCCGTTAGGGTCGGGCTTGCTCAAGAGTTCGTAGACCATCTCGGCCAATTCGTCATCTGTGACTTCAACCTTATAGGTTTTCTTAACGCTCTCGATGGTCGTGGGCTTCTCTTCCCAAGTGAACGCGCCGTCAAAACTGTAGGCTGGGGGCGCATAGCGGAGGTTTTCGGCCATCCATATTTGATTGCCGATGCGAATGGTCTTATAGACGGTACTGTCTCGCACATCCAAGAAGTCGGGAGCTGCCTGTACTACTTTAGGGTTGAACGCTACGCCTCCCGTTTCTTCATCGCTACAGGATGCAAGAGCCAACAGTGCGGTCAAAGCGCAAAAAACTATCTTTCTCATAAATCTTTATTCGTTGCTATTGTCGTAATCTAAATCTATCTCCAATTCGCCTTGAATGAAGCTGGCCAAGTATTGGTACTTCTCCATGACTTTGCTGAGATGGCCATAGCGTTTCTTGAAACCTCTCTCGCCCAAATGAAGAATGGCTTGAATGTAAAAGTCGCGGTCTTCTGTGTCATTGTTAGGAGTGAAAGAGCCAGATTGCTTCCAGCCGCGAATAAAACCATACTGCCCCATCTCATCGATAATGTTTTGACGGATGGTCAGTGCCTCGGTCTCTGAATTGACATAAGGGCCAACCCCTTGTCGGTCCTTGAGTAAGAGCATGACGAGGTCTTCATTGTCGAACGTGGAGAAAGGTGGCTCGTTGAAGAGAGCATTGACCGACAACGTCCAGCTCATCTTCTGTGTGCTCACCACGGTGGGGCAGTTGCCCAGTGTCTCCCAAGTGCGGTAGTACCAGTTGTTCGTAGTGCCTAAATCGGCAAAGCGTGCGCACACATCAGTATTGACTTTCACCCGATCGCTGACCATGTTCTTTATGACCTCCTTAATCTGCGCGTTGATTGTGTCTTCACCAGTGAGGTTCTTAATCTGCGCAAACACGAGGGTACGATAGCCGACATGGTAGATGGGGCGGTCGGTGCGTGAGGAGGAAGCCACAGTGAGCGTGTCGGCCAACATGATACTGAAAGGCCGCATCGGACGACTTGCTTGCTCCAGATATTTGCGCACGAAGCGCAACGCCTGCATCTGTTCCGCAGGATTGGTGAGATAAGTGTAGGTGTACTTGATGCCATGGTTGTAGCCGAAGAAAGTCCAGTTCAAGTCAACTCTCTCATAAGACAGAATAGGCTCTCCTTTATGGTTCGTACCTGTTTGCACCTGCGAGATGGTATCGTTGAAGTAGACAGGTACGCCATACTCCTTATATATTAAGTAGCGTTCATGGGTTACAGAGTCGTTGGGATTGTCCACGATAGTAAACTCATTGCTGTACTCAATGTTGCTCTTTAAGTCCTCTTCATTGGTGCAAGACACGATGCCCAACAGGAGGAATAAGTATAGAAAGTATTTCATTGTAGTCGTTTATTTGGGAAAAGGTTTTACCAGTCTCTTGTACAGATAAAGCGTTTAGGGAGTCGCTATGCTATCCGTCTCTTCATCATCGTCGAAGCTTGGGAGTGCGATAGGCTTTGCGATGGGTTTGCGAGGCGGACGATAGTTGTCGGGCATGGCTTCCTTGTCGAACTCTAAGATGGCGACTGGAAGCGAGAACGTGTAGGCATCATCACCCGATGGCAGAAGGTAGTAGTTCGTTCCGAGATAGGCGTTCGTGTTGGAATAAACACTAAAGGCATGGATGATATCTTTCTTATAAGGATATTCCTCATTGACGGCATATCGGCGGAGGTCGAACCAGCGGTGTCCCTCAAAGCAAAGTTCCCGACGACGCTCATTGCGAATGGCATCCACAAGGGCTTCGCCAGTGAGGTCGGTTGGAGTATAATAGTGGATGCGATTTTTGCGCAAAGCGTGCAACGCCTGATTGGCTTCGGTGGCTTTGCCTTGCATCGCACAAGCTTCGGCATAGTTGAGGTAGGCTTCCGCTGTGCGGAGGAGGAAACCATCGGAGATATGGTTCAGTTCAAGGCCACGCTCGTATTTCTGTGTGAGGCGAATGCTATCGGTCAAACCATTCACTGCAAAGAAAGCCGACTTGCGTGCATCGTCTGCCTCGTAGAGGTTGTAGAGATCACGCGTTACGCAATAGTCGGCTGGGTCGGCAGAGAGGGAAGTGCTGAGATCCTTAGGCGCTACATAATTAGCCCCTTGAGAGAAAATGACTTCCTTGTTGTAGCGGGTCAAGAACGGAGCATCGCTCTTGAGATCAGTGATAGCCGATAAGGCGGTGAGCGGACTGTCCATCACCTTCTTTGCCTCAACCTCGGCTTTCTCCCATTGCTGTGCGTAAAGATAAACACGGCTGAGCAACAACGAGGCAGCATCGGCCGAAGCACGATGCAGGCGGAAGCGAGCCAGTTGCGGACTGGTTGTAAGATGCTCCACGCTGAGGGTCAAGTCTTTGATGATTTGGTCATAAACTTCTGCCACTGTGGCGCGGGTAAATTGCGTAGCCTTGTCCTTGTCGTGCTCCACGTGGGGCGTGAGTTTCAAAGGCACGCAAAGCTGAACAGTGGCTGAATCGGGACGATAGGGCTTGCCATAGAGGTTAGCCAGCGCAAAGTAGAATTGTGCCCGCAAGAAGTGGGCTTCTCCCTTGACCCGGTGATAAAGAGCCTTCTCGTCGTCCGTGTTGCGAGGCATCTCGTCAATGATGTCCACGATGTTATTGGCGTGGTTGATGCGGCGGTAAAGGCCGTTCCATGTGGAGGCGTCGTCGGCCATGCCTGTGCGCTCATTGTTATAACGAACGTCTTGTTGCCAAGCGAAGAAGCCGAAGAGCGGTTGCACGGAAGCCGTCCATGCACGACTGCCGATATTGCCACTCATCGACGTGCCTGTGGTGTTGATGTCATCGTCAAGCATATTGACGAAGCCCAAAATACCTGTTCCCATGCCATAGGAGACGCTTGAGCTACGGATATAGACATCTCCAACGAGCAGTTCGTTCAGGTCGGTCACGGACTTTGCTACAACGAGATCTTGAGAGTATTGGTCGAGAAAATCGCTACAACTCACTGCGCCATAGGACAAGAGAGCTAAGCCAAGGATATTTGCGAAAAACTTTTTCATAAGTAATGCGAGATGAGGGACACACTTAGAAGGTGGCACGAACGCCGAACGTCAATGCAGGACGGAGGGAGAGTGCCGTTTGGATAGAGAAACCATTCTGCGTGGGGTCTTGACCGTCAAGCGCAGAGGATTTGATCGTGAACACATTGGTCAGTGAGCCATCGAAAGAGAGGTTCGTGAAAGGTGTTTTCTTTAGGACGGCTGGCTTTACTTGATAGCGCAACGAGAGGTTGGAGAGGCGCAAATAGCCACCAGATACCACGCGAATGTCTGCGTTGTCGTACATCGTCCAATAATCTTGAGCGAATGACTTGAAACCCATCAAAGCAGGCGTGGCCGAGGCACTCCAGTGCCAGCGATAGTAGGCCCATTCGGGGTCGCTGGGGCTGAGCAACGCTGGATAGACTGTGTATTTCTCATCGCCCGGAGAACGCCAACGATTGACGAACTCTTTGCGCACGTTGTTCTCTGAAGAAACACCATCGAGGACATCTTTGTAGAGAGCAAACTTGCGGATTTTGTTGCCCAAGCTGTAATTGAAGCTCATGCTAAGGCTCAACTGCTTCCAGCGCAGTGTGCCATAGAGCGACCCTGTGAATTTCGGCTCACGACTACCGCTATTGACCATCACCAAATCCATGATGTCGCCCAGTGGCTTGCCTTCCATCAAATGGCGTCGGTCGCTGAAGTCATCGAAAAGCGGCATACCATTGCGAGGGTTCAAGCCGAGGAAGCCATAAGAATAGAATGTGCCGATGGACTGGCCGTCAATGATAGCAGTGCCATTGAGGAAGTCGTTCAGCTCATACTCATTGGCCGCCTTGCCTTTCACCTTGTTGAAGACCATGGAGTAGTTGGTCGAGAGGTAGAGCGACCAGTCGCGTGAGCGGATAGGATAGCCCGATATGGAAACGCTCATGCCCGAATTGTACAAGTCGCTACCATTCATCGTGTAAGCCTTCACACCATTGATGGGCGAAACGTTGATGGTGTTGAAGGCGTCTTTCGTGTGTTTGTAATAAGCGTCTGTGCTGATAGAAAGACGATAATCGAAGAACGAGAAGTCTAAACCGAAGTTGAACTGGTCGGTTTGCTCCCACCGAAGGTTGGGATTGGGCAGGGCATGCACCGTAGATACATTCTCACCAAAATAGGTGTCCACACTGCCTTGGCGCAGGAGGAGGTTGGGCGTTTGGTTGTCCACCATGTTGCCCGTCTTACCATACGATGTGCGCATACGGAAGTCGCTCACCCAAGGCTGATTGGAGAGGAACAAGTCTTTTATGTTAAGCATGCCGGAGATAGACCACACGGGAAGGAACTTCTCATTGCTGCGACTGCCAAACTTGTTCGAAGCATCGAAACGACCATTGAAACTCACCGAAAAAGCGTTGTTCATGCTATAGGAAAGGATGCCCCAACCGCTAAGGCGGTGCAGTTTGTCGGCCGTCAGCTTGGGCTTGTTGGAGGCAAGCCAAGAGGCGTAGTGAGGGAAACGCTCCAACTCTTCTGTGGTCATGGTGACATACTGCATGCCACGGTCTTTGAAATAGCCGCGCGTCTTCACCTCCATGCCGTTCGTGTTAGAAGTGTTCAGCTCGTAGCCCACCGTGCCACTAATCATGTGTTGCTTCCGTTCTCCAAAGCTGTGGCGGAAGTTGCCACTGAGACGAAGCGAGAAGTTCTCATTAACGTTGTTGCGTGCGTTCAACACCCCACCATAAGGCAAGTCGGAGAGGCCGAACTTGCCCGGAAGCGGTTGGTCTTCCAACTCGCCGTTCTTCAGCTGCGCCACATAGTTCGTGCGCTCGCCATACCATACGTTGGTGTTGCTGGCTGTTCGTTGGTACGAAGTGGTCAGTGTGAGGTCGAAGAAGTGTTTGTGGCGATAAGTGAAGTCCAGCGCCGCAATCATGCTGTTTGCCTCGTAAGCGTTTTCGGCATTCTGCGTTTCGTTGAGAATGTTGTAGCGGTATTTATATTGGCCATTCTTGTCTGTGCCCACGTTGTAGGCATGGCGTTGATAGTAGAAGAGCGAGCCGTCGTCGTTGAAAGCAGGCAAGGCACGCGTGGTATTATAGGCGTAGCCGAGTGGGTCCATTTCCGAAGGCAACTGGTTCTTCTTCTGCACACTGGCGTTAAGGCGAATGTTGGCCGAGAAGCGTTCGGCTATTTTGGTTTGCAAGTTCAGTGCTGCCGTGTAGCGGTTGTTGTAGTGGGAGCGCACCACACCATCTTCTTTATTGTAGCCCAAAGAAGCATAGTACCGGGCCGTTTCGCCACCGCCCGATACGCTCACCGTGTGGTTGTGGTTAAAGGTGTCTTGCGTAAGGAGCTTGAACCAGTCGGTGTTGGCCGTCTCGTAGCGTTGCACTTCACGGAGGAAATCCTCGTAACTGCTTTGTCCTGTTGCAAAGCGATAATAGGCCCCTTCATAGCCCACCATGGTCATGTGCAGAGGGAAAGCATAGTGTAGGTTGGTCAAGTCTTTGCCGAAAGCCACACGCTCCTGCGAGTTCATCAAGTTGATATTGCTATCGGTGTAACGAGGGCGCGCCGTAAATTTCATCTGCGTTGTGTAGGTGATGCGGGGAGGGCCGGGCTCACCCTTTTTGGTCGTCACAATGATGACGCCATTGGCGGCTCGCGTGCCATACAAAGCTGTGGCAGCGGCGTCTTTCAATACATCGACGCGCTCAATGTCTTGAGGGTTGATGCCCGATATGGCATTACCTATATAGTTGATATAGTCTGGATCGTTGAGTTGTTCATTGGTCACATCCACAGGGTCGGTCAGCGGAATACCATCTAACACCCACAGCGGTTCACGGTTGCCTATCAAGGTGGATGTGCCGCGGATGCGCATGCGTGCCGTTGCGCCCACCTCGCCAGAGTTCTGCATAAACACAAGGTCGGGCACACGACCTTCCAAAGCCTGCTCAATGCTTGTCATGCCGGGCATGAGAATTTCGTCCATCTTGAGCGAAGTGATGGAGCTTGTCTTCTCGCGCGTACTGATGTTGCCATAGCCCGTTACGATGGCTTCGTCGAGATCGCGCGAGGCATCTTTCAGCGTAAAGTTGTAGACAAGGCGACCTTTCACCATGGTCATGCTCACACGCTTCATGCCGATGCTGGCCACGCGGATGGTGGAGCTTGCTTGCAGGGATTGCTTGGGCACACGGATGGTGTATTTTCCTGCCTCGTCTGTCATACCGCGGTACACTTTCTGACCGCTGGTCACCGTCACTGTGGCCCCAAGAAGCGGTTCGCCATCGTCGTTGATAATGGCACCTGTGATGTTGATCACGTCTCCTCCGGTCGTTTGCGCCACCGCAGAGACACTCCCCAGCACAAAGCAAGGCAAAAGCAAGAGAGATTTTCGGGATGGTAGTCTATTTCTCATTCTGTTATGGATTGATTTTTGCAGGTATTTACATACAAAAGGGTACTTATTGATACGGCATAGAGAGGTGGCGATGTTATTTTATCGTCACATAAATTTCAGAGAAACGTTAGGTTTTAATTTTATTTACCGATACGTAAAAGATATTTTACTATACAAATAAAAGAAAAGGGTGTTCCTGAAAGTGGAATTTCTTTCTATTGTAAAGAGAAAATAAAATGATACGGCGGTTTGAGTTGTTCGAGGGTGAAAAGATCGCAGGGATACATGAAATTACATATAAAAACGGATGTTTTGATAGTAGTGCATGTCCGTTGCAAAAATAAATACTTCAACGGAACTGACAAAGTATTTATCGTTTTTTTGTGTTATTGATTGGTGAAATCTGGAAATTAGCAGAAAACGATGATCCCGTTAAGGCTAATTGTGCTGTGTGTGAGGCAAAGGGGGTGTTTGGCTCAAACTTTTCCTGCCGACCATAAAAGCCCGCTAAAAATAAATAAAGTTTAACGCTTCGTCGTTGCTTCAAATCATGGCACTCGGAGGTTGTTGTCCGAGCAAGCCGTGGAAAAGTTCTGCCTTGCGCCACTTAAAAATTCTTCTTGCGCATGGTGAAAAACCTTTTTAGGGCATAAAACAAGGGCGAAACGACTGTTATTGGTCGTTTCGCCCTTGTGGCTACTGCAAAGATAATGCCTTTATCGATTTTCTGCAAGCGGTGTGTTGCGAAGTCTTAAAAACGGATAGCACACATTGCCCGTAGCCATGGTGTTGCACCGCAATGGAGTGCAAGACGACTACATCTCTCCAAACGTGCCATTGTTGAAGTCTGCGAACGCTTGCAGGATCTCCTGCTTCGTGTTCATTACGAAAGGACCATAACCAACGATGGGTTCACGAATAGGCTCGCCACTCATCACCAACACAATGGTGTCCTCGTCAGTGGCAGTGATGGTGAAATCTTCTCCTTCACGCTTGAATTTTAGGAGGTTGTCTTGCGGCACTTCAGTGCCATTCACTGTGACAGAGCCACTAAGCACAATCAGTGCAGTTGTATGGCTTGATGGAAAAGAGAAGTCGGCACTTCCTCCTTTGTGCAGGCGTACGTTCATGAGATGCACATCGGTGTCGCTAAAGGCAGGGCCAGTGCAATTTTTGTACCGACCTGAAACCACTTCCACAACACCGCTGTTCGCTTCAAGTTGATACTTAGACATACTTTCGCGGGTGATGGCTTGATAGGTGGGCGCATCCATTTTGTGCTTGGCAGGCAGGTTGACCCACAGCTGTACCATTTGGAAATCTCCGCCCTTGTTGGCAAATTCATCTTCATACATTTCTTCGTGCAACACGCCACGGGCCGCTTTCATCCATTGCACATCGCCCTCGTTGATGACACCTTGATGGCCTTTGCTGTCGCGGTGTGCCACACGCCCATGATAGGCAAAGGTGACGGTAGAGAAACCGCGGTGGGGGTGAGTGCCTACGCCTCTGGGAGGGCCGGGAGCAACGGCCATTTTCGGATTGTAGTCGAGTAAGATAAAAGGATCCATCTCGTAGCGGTCCATACCCACCACTTGAGGAATGAAGTTGTGAACACGAAAACCATCGCCTACCATGTGTGCCCCTTGAGGATGGGCAACGAAATCAATTTGTTTCATATCTATACTGCTGTTATAAGTTGAAAAATAATGGTCGTATGCTACACTATTGGCAATAGGCGTGCCAAGGGCTGAAAACAGCCTACTTTTCAGTCGTGCACGACTGTCAATCCCGTTTTGGCAGGATGGATATTTTTGGGAAAGCCTCATGCGAGATAGACAAATAATGAGTAGCTTTGCACATATACTCGTATTTTCATGCACATAGAACCCCAACAACTCGATGAAGAGGTGAGCTTCAAACTATACATGCTCAACCGCCTATTCCAGCAAGCCTATCAGGCTTTTCTCTGCCCTTTGAAGTTGACCTATCCCCAGTATTTGGTGATGAAAATACTATTGGAAGAGGATGGCATTCCCGTGAATGTCATTTCGGCGCGCTTGATGCTTGAGAGCAACACGGTCACGCCATTGTTGCAACGCATGGAGAAGCAAGGGCTGGTGTGCCGTAGCCATCATTGCGCTGATCAGCGCCAGCGCATCATTTCATTGACACCACAAGGGCAAGCTCTACGTGCGTCCATTGCGGAAGTGTCCGCAGCGGTAGCCACTTCTTTGGCCAATCTGCAAATGGATTGCAACATGGCTCATCGTATGGGCGAGTTGCTCAGCGAGTTTATCCGCAAAATCAAATAATCCTTACACCTGTCTGTCCCCCAATGGCTATCGTGCCACACCCGACCATCTTGTCAAAATGGAATGGGGAGGATGATAAAAACATCAAGCTATGACCTATCTTTTCATTGGCCTACTCCTTGGCCTTGTCGTGGGATTTCTGCTCACAAAGACGCTCACTGCATCGCAAATGGTTCAGGAGCGGGAAACTGTGGCACGACTAAAAGCCACTTTAGAGGCTGAGCAGGCCCATTATGCCCAATCGCGCATCGATGAGGAACGCCAAAAAGAATTGGAAATGGCCGTGCGAACGGAAGAGATTGAGACCCTGCGACGAGAGTTGCGCACCATGGCAGCAGAGTTGGCGCAGCGACAAGGGGCAGAACTGCGGGCACAACATGCCGAAGGGCTGACAGCAATGCTCAATCCTTTGAAAGAGAGCATCAGTCAGTTCAAAGAACAATTTGTGCGCACTTCCTCTGCCACGGAGACGCATATCAAGATGCTTTCGGAGCAAAGTCATGCCCTTGGGCGAGAGGCTGAAGCTTTGGCCAAAGCCCTAAGAGGAAACACCAAATTGCAAGGCAATTGGGGCGAACAGATATTGGAGCGATTGCTTGAGACTTCGGGTTTGACACGAGGCCGTGACTACGATGTGCAGCAACATGAGGTGACTGATGACGGCGAGCGCATCATTCCCGATGTGGTGGTGCACCTGCCCGAAGGACGCGACATCGTCATCGATTCAAAGGTGTCGCTGACCGCTTTTTCTGGACTGGCACTTACGGACGACCCTGCGGAGATGGCTCGCCTGCGTAAAGAACACTTGCGCAGCGTCTATGCCCATGTCAAAGAACTATCGGAAAAACGCTACAACCGCCATCTGACCAAAGCCGTGGGACATGTGCTGATGTTCATTCCTCACGAAGCGGCCTATCTTACCGCCTTGGAGGAAGACCCCGAACTTCTCACAAAGGCCTATCGGCAGGAAATCATCATCATTAACCCCTCCAACCTTTTCATGGCGCTACAACTGGCCTATAACCTGTGGCAAGCCGAGCGACAAAGCCAGTCGGTGGCAGATATTTATGCCTCGGCCGAACGTTTGCACCGCAAGTTCGCTTCCTTTGCCGACAATTTCGTGCGTATCGGCAATGGCATCAACCGCCTACAGATGGCTTATGACGACGCGCAGAAACAACTGACTTCGGGCAAGGGAAACATTCTTAGCCAGCTCAAAAACTGGGAAACGAAAGGCTTTAAGCCCACACGGGAATTGCCTTTGCAGGA
>JALFTM010000086.1 GCA_022788345.1 Bacteroidales bacterium | reverse complement strand
CTTTATCTCCTCCTGCACGTCCTCTTCACACGCTTGTTTGCCATAAAAAACTGCCACAGAGCGATTCACATCGCCTGTGGCAGAAACCTCTATGAGAAAATTCAAACGATAAGTCTATCAGAAGGGATCACTGATAGTTCTTTCTCTGTGGCAAAGTTAGCACATTGGCAACACCCCACCAAGCTTTTTCTCCACTTTTTGCAGAAAAATAGAATAAAACATCGGAATTATCGACCACACCCCATTTTGAAGGTTCTCCAAAAGGAACGAGGAAGTATCCTGCTCTGCACACAGCGCATAAACAAGGCTTAGCGGCCCAAGAAACAATGGCTTCTAAACATCTTCTCTTCAAACTTTCCTTTTTTCATTAGGCCTTTTTTGCAAATTACGCTTGTCAATATCGAGAAAACATGCTATATTTGTGCTAAAAATAAGAACGCAAACTAAATTATAATATGGAACAAGAAGAAAAAAGCTACGTAATCGGTCTTGACATGGGCGGAACCAACTCTGTGTTCGGCATTGTCGACCAACGTGGCACCATCAAGGCGCAAACCGCTATCAAAACAACAGGTTATCCCGATTTTGCAGACTATGTGAAAGCTTCTGTCGAGGCATTGCAACCTATCATTGAAGCTGTTGGCGGTATTGCCAACATCAAAGGTATGGGTATCGGTGCGCCTAATGGCAACTTCTATACTGGCAACATCGAACACGCCGCCAACCTCATTTGGAAAGGCATTGTTCCCATCGGCAAGATGTTTGAAGATGCTTTGGGCATTCCCGTTCGTGTCACCAACGATGCCAATGCGGCTGCTTTGGGTGAGATGACCTACGGCGTGGCACGCGGTATGAAAAACTTCATCATGATTACACTCGGAACGGGCGTTGGTAGCGGTATCGTTGTGGACGGCAACGTAGTCTATGGCTCCGACGGCTTCGCTGGTGAACTTGGACACGCCACTGTGGATCGTAGTCCAGAGGCACGCCACTGCGGTTGCGAGCGTCATGGTTGCTTGGAAACCTACTGCTCTGCCACAGGTGTGGCACGCACCGCCCGCGAGTTGCTCGTCAAATATGCCGATGAGCCAAGCTTGTTGCGCAACACAAATCCCGACGAGATCACCTCCTACGATGTGTTCCTTGCTGCCGAAAAAGGCGACAAAATTGCCCTTGAAATTTTCGAGTTCACTGGGCGCATGTTGGGCGAAGCTTGTGCCAACTTTGCCCTCTTCTCAAGCCCTGAAGCTTTCGTATTCTTCGGCGGCTTGACCAAGGCAGGCGAATACATCATGAAGCCCATCCGTGAGACTTACGACAAGAACATCTTGAACATCTATAAAGGTAAAGCCAAGTTGCTTTGTAGCTCTCTCAATGGCAGCGAGGCTGCTGTGCTTGGCGCCAGTGCTTTGGGTTGGTCATAATAGGCCGACAAATAAAGGAAAGCCACATCAAAGTCCAAGGCCAGATGCTCTTCGAGCATCTGGCCTTGGACTTTGATGTCGTTCCCAACCGATAAAAATGGGAAACAATTCGCCCTACATGAAATGTTCACCGAGTTGCACCTGCGCCTCTGTCAAAAGCTGGCGCACATGGGAGGCATTGTTGTTCGGACAAATGACCAAAACATTGCCTTGTGAGGCCACTAAAAAGCCCTCCAATCCTTTCACCACGGCCGCCATCCCTTCGGGAAGATACACCGTGTTGTCGCGCGAACCATTAAAGAGCACCTTCGACTCGCCCATGACGGCATTGCCGTCTGCGTCTTGCTTATGGGCTTCATGAAGCTCTGGCCACGACCCGATGTCTGCCCATCCAAAATTGGTTTCCATGACGCGCACACCTTCTGCGCGGTCGAGCAACAGGAGGTCGATGGCGGAGAAAGGCGCAACAGGATAGTAGCGGTCGATAAGCTGGCGCCATTCGTCCATCGATTGTATGCCATCCAAGGCTTCGCACTGCTCCGACAAGATGGGCATCAGGCGAGGCAGTTGTTGCGCCATCGTGTCCGTGCGCCATAGAAGCATACCCGTGTTCCAAAGAAATTCACCTGACGACACGAAAAGCTCGGCAAACTCTGCATCGGGCTTTTCGGAAAAAGACTTGACGCCATAGATGCCTTCGTGTGTGGTGGGTTGGTCTTTCTGAATATAGCCATAGTTGGAATTCGGAGCTGTGGGCGTTGCGCCAAGAAAGAGGATGTCGGCCGTCTCAGCCACATGTTCTACGGCGTTAGTAAGCTGCGCCTTAAAGCGTTCAGGATGCAAGATGAGCTGGTCGCACGGAGAGATAATGAGCGTGGCTTGCGGATCGGTGCGATGGATGAGCGCCGAGCCCCACAGCGTAGCAGGCCCTGTAGAAAGTTGCGTTGGCTCAAGCAGAAAATTCTGCATGGGCACATCAGGCAGTTGCTCTTTCGCCATGTCGATGTAGTCGACAAAGGTGCTGACATAGATGTTTTCTGGTGGCAAGATGGCAACAAAGCGGTCGTAGGTCTGTTGGAGCAACGTGCGCCCAGTACCGAAGAAGTCGATAAATTGTTTGGGCTTCTTGGCGCGACT
>JALFTM010000085.1 GCA_022788345.1 Bacteroidales bacterium | reverse complement strand
AGCACTTCGGCACGTTCAGCCATGAACTCGGCTTCAGGGATTTTTTCATTCTTGATCATAGAATGTATGTTGAATTTATAGATAATAAATGTCTTGTTCTAAGAGATCGTAGGCCAGTGTGGGGTCTACGGTGGAGAGGAGACCGAGGGCGGCAAAAATGTATTGTCCATCGAGGGCAAGGCGGGGATGGCGGGGCATGGCACAGGTGGGATGCTGGAGGTCGAACTGTGCGCCACGGAGCAATTCTTTGGCACATCGGCCATGGTGCAAAACTCCACCAACGCCCACCACAAGGGGGACATCCATGAGGTCTTTCCCTTCAAGGGTGTGCATCAGGCCGAGCGGAGTGTATACCTGTTCCACCCTCCCGCAGTGGCGTCGCACGGCCAAGGCCACGGCTTCATGGCCTAAGGCCATCTCAATGCGCTCGTCCTCGCTTTCGGGCTGGGGCAATGTGGCAGGCGTGGCGGTGCATTGGGCCACATATTGGGCCACTCGCTCCACGCTGGATCCACAGCGTCTTGCGATAGTGTCTGCTCCTACGGCTTCAAGGACATGGGATAAGCTATAGCGCATGCCCAAATCGCCTTCCACGGTGCGTTTGGCCCAAGGTTCAACGAGACCTTTGGTGAGCATACCCTCCTGCGATGGTGTTCCCCAAGCCATGGAGTAGACATCCGTGGTAGCACCTCCAATATCGACGACAAGGAGGTCGCCCATGCCCGTGCGTTCGACTGTGCCTTTACTCAAGAGTTCGCAGGCTTGCAACACAGCAAGGGGGGTGGGGATGATGTCGTTCTCAGCCAATGTTTGCAGTTCGCTCAAGCCTTTGGCATTGACAATCTGCTCGATGAACAGCTGGCGGATGGCATCTCGCGCAGGCTCTATGCAAAGCTCATTGAAGCGGGGCATCACGTTGGCCACCAAACGGAAGTCCCGTTTGTTTTCCGTGAAGATGCGTGCGATCTCGTCACCTGCACTTTTGTTGCCTGCCACCACTGTGGTAAAGCGTCCCTCAATGGCGCAAAGGCGATGGGCATTGGCCAAGATTACTTCCTTGTTGCCCCCATCTGTTCCGCCACAGAGCAGGACGATGTCGGGCGCAATGGCTTCGATTTCATCGGCCTCTTCTTGCGAAATTTCGTAGGCATAGGTCTTCACCACCTTAGCCCCTGCGTTCGATGCGGCTGTGCGTGCTGCCTTGGCCGTGAGGTCAGGGACAAGACCGAGAGCCACCATCTTCAAGCCACCTGCTGCTGAAGAGCAGACCAAGAGAGGGGCGTTTTCCCAACATCCCACCTTGGCTTCCAGCATCGTCAAGGCCTGTTGAAAGCCCTCCAGCACATTGGTGTCAATGGTGGTGAAAGCTTGTGCTGTGCCAACGATGCGCCGTTGCTGTGCATCGATGGCGGTGAGCTTGGTGTATGTACTGCCAATGTCGGCGGTGAGATAGCGCATAACGATAATTGAAACTCTGTCTGCTCCGACGAATGCTCCCCTTCTTTTCGGAAAAGGGCAACCTTTGCGGATGGCATCTAATCGTGCCTGTGTTTAACAACCGTTTTTTCGGCCCATCTTTACCCCTTCATGGCCGCTTTTCTTGCATCGGACTCTTCGATGAGCTGGTAAATGTCGGGGAGGGTCTTTTCTATGGGCGTGTTGGGGGGATACACCCGGTTGAAACCCATGGCCAAGAAGCGTTCTTCCACCTCGTCGAAGTTTTGCTTACCCACAACGAGGTTGCCACCCACGAGCAAAGGGATGTCTTTCAAACCTGCTTCTTCGCACTTGGCACGCAACCCATTGCAATCGATTTCGCCATGGCCATAGAGTGAAGACACGATGATGGCATCCGCATTCGTTTCCACGGCGGCATCGATGAACTCTTCTTGCGATACCATCACGCCGAGATTGACCACATCGAAGCCCTCTTTGCGCAGTGTGAGGTCAATGATTTTGTTGCCGACAGCGTGCACATCAGCTCCGATGACACCTATCACAATTGTCTTTCCGTTCATACCACAGAATGTTTAATTTGATGGTGCGAATATAA
>JALFTM010000084.1 GCA_022788345.1 Bacteroidales bacterium | reverse complement strand
CTCGTTCGTTATAAGTTTACCAGACTTTAATATCAAAGAACTTGGCGATACACTTTCGTGTTTCGTTATGATAACCCACAATGTCTGCACAAGGTTCTCCCTTGTTGCTCGACAAAGATAATGAAAATATCATGAAAGAAGCACACAAAAATGTTCTTTTTAGAGGAGGCTGCTGTATGGAGGTTTATTTACTGCTCTTGCTATTTCTTCGCCATCATTATCTCGATGCGCGCACCTTCTGAAGAATATCCATAGCTCCATTGTACTAACTTCTTCTTGTGCGGTTGTAATTCCAGTATATGATGGAAATCATTCATCTTTTCCATTGTGAGCTCTTCCTCTTCATTATAGATGAGGACAGGACAAAAGTAGTCGGGTTGGAAGCGGGCGAGATGCTCCTGCATGGCTTTGCAGAGACTTTTCCAAGGATCTTTACCAGTAACTCTAAAGATAATGTGTTCTACTTTAGAGCAAAGCAAGAAAGGAAAGACGCTTTTGCTGTGAAATGATAGGGCATAACGATCCTGTATAAAGAATTCTCTGACATTCTGAGGCATGATGCTATCAAAGGGACAATTGAAAGAGTTCATGTATCTCCCAGTGCATAGACGCCAAGCATGCAGAAGTTCAAAAAACTCTTCATCTTGTATTGTATCGTCTTTTTGAAACTCCTCCTGCAGGTCGGTCAAGAGATGTTTTGAAATCTCCACTAATAATTCGTAAAGCGCATGCTTTTCCTTCGTCACTGCTTTCGCTACAACGTCCAGACGCGATTGGCGTTCACTCTCGCTCCATTGTTTCTTTTTTGCTTCTTTCAAGACAGCCCTATATTTTGTCTCTTGATGTGCAATTCGTTGCTTTTGCAGGTGGAGTTGCTCGAAAGGATCTGTATCCCAGTAGAGAAAAAAGAATAGGTCTATTTTTTTGAGTGCCTTGTCACGGAGATGATCTTCATAAGGTCGCTTGCTTTCTAATTTCTCTTCGTAAGGAACTTCTACCCCTTTCGCACTTCTTTCAAATTCACGCTGTATCTCTTGATCGAGACAGCAAACGTAGTCGGCATACCCTTTCATAGTCTCTTGTTTTATGTTCTCACAATCGGAGAGCGGTGAATGTATTTTCCCTTAGCAAACGATTTGCTTCGAGACATCTTCGCTTTGAAGATGATGCAAAGTTAGACGCGTGATGTTCAAATGATGAGCATGCGAGAAAAAGTTTGCGATTTTTTTCGTTGGCGGGGTTTCTTAACGAAAATTGGGGATGAGGAAGAATGATTTTGGGTGATCTGTCACTGTCTGTCTTTTAGGATTTGCAACAAGTAGGGTTGCAGATCGAATACAGAAGTGTTATCTTTGCAATAGCGAAAGGGGCAGGGCGACTATCAATAGTCGCCCTGCCCTTGTTTTATGCGCCTAAATCGCCTTTCGGTCATGCGTAAACTGGCGAAATTGCATGCGCTTCCAGATGCACTTCGACTATGGCTATCGGGCGGCCACATGCGTAAACTGGCGAAATTGCATGCGCTTCCAGAAGAAAAACTAAGCCTTGGAAACTGCGTGAATGGCGTATGGCAGAGAATATAGGATTACTGGCGGATGAAAAATTGTTGGATAGTGTTAAAAGAAGTGTTGTAAAAAGCGTGTATTCCGTCGTTACGATTTCCCACAAATAGCGTGTTTGGTCCTTGTATTTTACTCCACTTTCGTCATCCGATAGCCCATATAGAAAAGCTGGACGGCCATGCCCATGAGGTAGAGCTGATGCAGAGCGGCAACGTAGGCTTGGAAAGCTTCTTTGGTGCCTGCCTCGATGGCCGAATGGCGGAGGAGGCTATCGGTGTGGGCGGCGGTGTCAGCTACGAGAGCGGAGATGTGTTTTTGTGTGTCTGCATCGAGTTGAAGCACTTCCTCGATGATGTATTCGTCCATATAGTCGTAGCCACGGACATCTCTGAGCGTGGCGTACTTGTTGGGCTGGTCGGCATATGTGTCCCAGTCTGTGTCCCACCGCTTGGCCACTGCCATGCCGATAAACATCATCCAGCCGAGCGACACGTTGGGATATTGGCCATATTCTCTAAGCCCATCGGGTAGATATTCTTCTGCAATACTTTCCCATAGTGCTTCTACATCGGGACATTCGGACATGGGCATATCTATAACTCCTTTGGCATGTAAGGCGGTAAGGAGCGCCTCTCTGATTGTTTCGCTAATAGTTGTCATGATGCAAAGATAGTACTTTTTGAACAGGTCAAGGCTTCTTTTTGAAGCCTTCTGCTTATCTTTGTATGGCGAATACACTATCTTTCAATATACAATGATACCATCTCTCAAAACTTACGCCTTAGGGCTTTCTTTCTGTGCTTCACTGACCATGGGAGCACAACAATGGGCGGCCGAACAGCCGGGATATGAACAACGTATGGAATGGTTTGGAGAAGCTAAATTGGGAGTTTTTCTCCATTGGGGTATCTATTCTTCAGGACAAACAGCGGAAAGCTGGCCTTTTTATAATGAATTGATTGGCTATGACGATTATATGGCACAGCGCAAACAGTTCACGGCCAACAATTATCGCCCTGAAGAGTGGGCAAAGATGATAAAGGACATGGGTGCGCAATATGCTGTACTCACAACGAAGCATCACGATGGCTTTGCGCTTTGGGATACGAAGTATAGTAAACTCAATGCAAAGCAAGCTTCGCCAGCGAAACGCGACGTCGTAACGCCTTTTGTCGATGCCTTGCGGCAAGAGGGATTGCGTGTGGGCACGTACTATTCGCTCATCGATTGGTCGCACCCCGACTATCCTAATCATACAGCCCGTGTGCGTCGCTATGAGATAGCCAAAGATTCGGCACGTTGGCAACGTTTCTGTAAATTCAATATGGCGCAACTCAACGAAGTGAATACCCGTTGGAAGCCTGATCTCATTTGGTTCGATGGCGATTGGGAACAGTCTGCAAAGACTTGGAATGCTCCCAGTGTAGTGAAGATGCTACGCAAGGAAAATCCTAA
>JALFTM010000083.1 GCA_022788345.1 Bacteroidales bacterium | reverse complement strand
TATACCAAGCTACCGTTTCTTTGACACCCTCAACCAAGGAGTAATGGGGTTGATAGCCGAGCAATTGACGGGCAGGAGCGATGTCGCACTGCCAGTTGCGTTGTGCCAAGATGTGATACTTATCGGTATTCAAAGTTGTTGGTTTATTGCGCCATTGGGCGATTTGTTCACTCACGCTGCAAATAGCTTTGAGCAGCCCCAAAGGTGCTTTAATGGGAAGCACGAAGCGTACGCCCATCTCCATTTGGAGCAGACGCCCGAAAGTGGCACTGTCATAAACACTGCCATCTGTAAGGAAATAGCCACGAGCGGAAGGGCCATTGGTCAAGGCTAAGAATGTGGCTTCGACCAAGTCGCGCACATAAATAAAAGTTATCTCTTGTGGCAAAGAGCCTGCCCCGAAATCGACATGCTGGGCTATGCTTTTAGCCATAAGAAAATAGTCTTTCTCGCGCGGGCCATACACTCCCGTAGGACGGAGAATTACATAATCCAAAGCCGAAAATTCTGCCAAAGCTTGCTCGGCCGCCAATTTTGAAAAACCATAGACCGTGTTGGGACGGGGCGTATCGGTGTCTAAGATGGGGCTGTAAACGTGGCCTTCATGGGAGCGAAATTCTTCTCGCACGGGACCGAAAACACTGAGCGAACTCATGAAAATGAAACGCCCCCTGAGGGTTTGTGTCGAAAGGAGCTGCCGCACGAGGTGACGTGTGCCTTCCGTATTAACACGGAAAAAATCCTCCGCACGCAAGCTTTTGGTCAGTCCCGCAGCATGGACACAGAAATCCCAAGGACCAGCTTGTTGCAACTGCGTTGCGAGCAAGGTTTCATTATCCAAGTCCAACTCCACGAAACGGATACGAGGATCTGTTAGATAACCATGCGAACTGGAGCGACGCACGGCCGCCCACACTTCCATGCCTTCTTCCAAAGCCCGTTCCACAAGGAAACTACCGATAAATCCCGAAGCCCCTGTAATAAGGATGCGTTTTCCTGCGAGATAATTCATAGTTGTTGCATGTCGTTGAGACGTTTGTAATAGCCGTTTAAGGCCAACAATTCTTCGTGTGTGCCACGCTCTACAATGCGCCCCTCGTGGAGAACATAAATTTCATCGGCCGAACGAATTGTTGAAAGGCGGTGGGCAATGGCAATGGTGGTGCGCGCTTTCATCAGTCGTTCCAAGGCTTCTTGCACCAAGCGTTCGCTTTCGGTATCGAGGGCGGATGTCGCCTCGTCAAGAATGAGGATGTCCGGGTTTTTGAGGATGGCACGGGCAATGCTAATGCGCTGGCGTTGTCCGCCAGAAAGCTTACCGCCACGATCGCCCACAAGGGTGTCATAGCCTTGTTCCGATTCCATAATAAAATCGTGCGCATTGGCAATTTTTGCCGCCTCTACAACTTGCTCCATCGTGGCATTCTCTACGCCGAAAGCTATGTTGTTGAAGAATGTATCGTTGAACAAGATGGCTTCTTGATTGACATTTCCAATGAGCTGACGCAGGTCGGCAACACGGAAATTCTTGATATTTTTCCCATCGATGAGAACTTCGCCAACCGTGACGTCGTGATAGCGAGGCAGGAGGTCTACCAAGGTGCTTTTTCCCGAACCGCTCTGCCCCACTAAGGCGATGGTCTGTCCCTTGCGAACGGTGAGAGAAACCTCATTCAGCACGTCTGTGTTGCCCGTATAAGAGAAAGAAACATTGCGGAACTCCACCCCATGTTCCAAAGTCTTGAGCTGTTGAGGGTCGGCGGGGTCTTGGATTGGGTTCTCTGCCAAAAGAATTTTGTTCACACGCTCCATCGACGCCATTCCTTTGGGAATGTTATAAGAAATGCGGGAGAATTCTTTTAGAGGTTGCAGGGTGCTGTAAAGTATCACCATATAGAAGATGAACGTGGGAGCATCGATAACCGAATTTTCCCCGAATATCAATGTTCCGCCATACCAAAGAACGAGTACGATGAGCACTGTCCCAAGAAATTCGCTCACGGGGTGAGCGCTCACTTGGCGCAGACTCACACGGCTTGTAGCGTTGCGATAATCGTCGGTCACTTGGTCAAAACGCTGCTTCATCTTATCTTCGGCTGTAAAAGCCTTAATGATACGCATTCCCCCAAGCGTTTCTTCGAGTTGCGACATCGTTTCGCTCCATTTTGTTTGAGCGGTGAGCGATTGACTTTTGAGCTTGCGACCAATAGCACCCATAATCCAAACCAAAAGTGGGAGCACCAACACCACAAAGAGGGTCAGTCTCCAACTTGTATAGATGAGGACAAAGAGATAGGAGAAGAAGATCACGGGATTTTTCACAAGCATCTCCAGCGATCCAGTGATGGAGTTCTCAATCTCATTGACGTCGCCACTCATGCGGGCAATAATATCTCCCTTGCGTTCATCGTTGAAAAAGGAAAGGGGAAGACGCAGAATTTTGTGATACACCGCCTTGCGGATGTCCCGCACAATACCCGTGCGCATCGGCACTATGACTGCGGCAGCGGCAAAATAGGAAGTTGTTTTGAGCAAGGTTGATACCACGAGGAACGCCCCTATGAGCAAGAGGGTTGTGTTAGCGCCATATTGCGCCATAAGTTCCTGTGTATAAAAATACAAGTTATTGATGATGGCTTCTTTCAAGTCGCTACTTTCCCAAGGCATGAACGCATACTGCACCTTCGTGATGCCGAAGAGGAGTTGCAACATAGGAATGATGCTCATGAAAGAGAAGACATTGAGCACCGCCGAAAGGAGGTTGAGGAAGAGCGACCCTACAAGATATTTCTTATAGGGCGAGGCGTAAGTGCGGAGTAATTGAATAAAATCTTTCATTAGGAAGAAAGCAGTTTTTGATAAGAGGGCAGGCTGTTCGGACAAGGCTTTATTTCCGTCCGAAGTCGGCTGGAATTTCTCCCCAGCGGTCAGTTTCCCATTTCACGAGCTTCACAGCTGAAGTGTGCTCTGCCAGCCATTTCTCTGCTCGTGCGATAAGGTCGAACACAGGGGCTGACTTGGCATTTTGGGCAAGCTTTGTGGCACATTTCTTCTTTCGCACCCAAAGCAGGGCATTGCGACTATCGGTGTAGATGACCTTCGGGCCACCCTTTTGGTCGATGAGTGCAAGGGCATGAACAATGGCTAAAAACTCGCCGATATTGTTCGTCCCCCACAGCGGACCTTGGTGAAAAAGCTGTTTCCCTGTGCGAAGATCTACCCCGCGATATTCCATCTTTCCGGGGTTGCCCGAACAGGCAGCATCCACAGCCCAAGCCTCTGCCACCACCTCAAGGGGAAGTGGCAGAACAGTGTCTGTGCGGTTCGTGGGTGGGTTTTCAAGGACAGGGCGCTTGGTCGCTTTGGCCACATCTTGCGCACTGCAACGAGTTGCACGAGGTTGTCGCTGCGTAATATACCGCAAAGGCGAAGACCGAAAAGCCTCTTCGGCAGATGCGCGGTCGGGGAAAGATTTATATTGCGCTCCCTGTTGTCCGTGCACCTGCCGACGGCAGTCGTCCCAAGTGTCATATATGCCGGGGGTTTTCCCCGACCATACAACATAGAATTTGCGGTCTTTCTTACTCATTACTACATGCGCTCAGGCATCTCGATGCCGAGCAAGCCCATACCAGTACGGATAATCTTGGCTACGTTTTGCGAAAGCACGAGACGGAATTGTTGCTTGCGAAGATCCTCCTCGCGCAAGATGCTGAAGTCGTGGTAGAACTGGTTGTATTCCTTCACCGTTTCGTAGCAATAGTTGGCTATGATGCTGGGGCTATAATCAACGCCAGCTTGTGCCACTACCGTTGCAAATTCGCTCAAACGTTGCACCAAAGCCTCCTCCTTAGCGCTAATTTCAATGTCGGTAGGCAGGGTTTCAGGCAAGGCGATGCCTGCTTCGGCCGCTTTGCGTAGGATACTCTGAATACGGGCGTAGGTGTATTGAATGAAAGGTCCTGTATTGCCGTTGAAATCGACACTTTCTTCGGGATTAAACTGCATATTCTTACGCGCGTCCACCTTGAGGAGGAAGTATTTCAATGCGCCCAAACCTACGATGCGTGCCACTTCCTGCTTTTCGTCCTCCGTCATGTCGGCTGTCTTGCCAGCCTCGTCCATGACAGCACGGGCTTGTGCAATCATCTCTTCCATCAAATCGTCGGCATCGACCACCGTGCCTTCACGGCTTTTCATCTTGCCGTTAGGAAGTTCTACCATGCCGTAAGAGAAGTGCATCAAGCTCTTTCCCCACTCAAAACCTAAACGATCGAGCAAGAGAGAAAGCACTTGGAAGTGGTAGTTTTGCTCATTGCCTACCACATAGACCATTTTGTCGATATTATAGTCGTCGTAGCGCAATTTGGCCGTACCGATGTCTTGCGTCATGTACACACTTGTGCCATCGGAGCGCAGGAGAAGCTTTTGGTCGAGGCCTTCGGCGGTGAAATCGGCCCAAACGCTACCGTCCTCATGCCGTTCAAAAAGTCCCTTCTTCAGACCCTCGAGCACGAATTCACGCCCCACGAGATAGGTGTCGCTCTCATAGTAAATTTTATCGAAGCCAACACCCATCTTCTTGTAGGTTTCATCGAAGCCGGCATACACCCATTGGTTCATCGTCTGCCACAGTTGGCGCACCTCTGCATCGCCTTGTTCCCATTTGCGAAGCATCTCACGTGCCTCCTGCATCAAGGTAGACGCTGCTTCGGCACGCTCTTTGGCCATTTCTTCCGTAAGGCCTTCGGCCACAAACTTAGCTTGCAACTCCTTCAATTCGGCACGATAGGCTTTGTCAAACGCCACATAATAGTCGCCAATGAGGTGGTCACCTTTTTTACCTGAACTTTCGGGTGTTTCGCCATTGCCAAATTTCTGCCAAGCCAGCATAGATTTGCAGATGTGGATGCCACGGTCATTGACGATATTGGTTTTCACCACGCGGTTGCCATTGGCAGCTGCGATTTGTGCCACCGCCCAACCCAAGAGGTTGTTGCGAACGTGTCCAAGGTGAAGAGGTTTGTTTGTGTTAGGCGAAGAGTATTCGATCATTACGAGCGGTGAGCTTTCCGTAGCAGTCTTCACTCCGAAATTCTCTTCTTTGGCAATCGTGTTCAGCAAAGCAATCCAAGCCGAGGGGGCTATGGTCAAGTTCAAAAATCCTTTCACCACATTGAAACCGCTCACCAAATCATGGTGCTCTGCCAAGCGCTCGCCAATCTGCTGTGCCGTGGCCTCTGGAGAGAGACGGGAAGCACGGAGATAAGGAAAGACTACGAGGGTCAAGTGTCCTTCAAATTCACGCTTTGTCTTCTGCAAAGTAATATCTTGCGGAGCTACTTCAAGGCCATAAAGAGCCTGTAATGCTTCTGCCACAACGGTGGCGAGGGTGAGTTCGATATTCATCCTTTTATAAATGATAGGTCTATTTTATATATTATCTTGCAAAGGTAAGATTTTCTATTCGGATAACCCCTCTCTTTACCATGAGATTGTCGTCCACAGTTCAGAGGAGGCGTAAATTTTCAACTTCTTATCCGACAGGGAATACATATTTCACCAAGACATAACCACCTACGACAAGCCACCCAAAGAGCAACGCAGCCAGTAAGAAAGGCTTTGCCCCAGCTTTTCGAAACTTGTCGATGCTTGTCTCCACACCCAAGGCTGTCATGGCCATCGTCAGCAGGAAAGTGTCCGCCTTATTGATGCTCGCAACCATCTCTTCGGGCAAAATATCCAAAGTATTAAACCCTATAACAAGGAGAAAACCTACTGCAAACCATGGCACAACCACTTGACACTTCTCTGCCTCGCCCTTCGCCATCCTTTGTATGCTACGCTTCCCTGCCGCATAGGCCAACACGAAAAGGACTGGCACCAGCAACATCACACGCATCATCTTCACCACGATGGCCACATCGGCCGTTGCACCACCAATAGCATTCCCTGCACCGACCACATGCGCCACTTCATGCACCGTTGCACCTGTCAGCACCCCCATAGCCTCTGGCGAAAGCGCAAAAAGCCCTTGACGAAACAACAAAGGATAGAGAAACATCGACAGAGTGCCAAAGATCACCACCGTTGACACTGCAACAGCCGTTTTATAAGGTTGCACTTTCAATGCAGCCTCAGCCCCAAGCACCGCTGCCGCACCGCAGATGCCACTACCTACCGATGTGAGCAACGCCACTTCCCTATCCATCCGCAACAGCCGTCCTAAGAGCAAGCCGCCCAAAATAGTTCCTATGACAATCACCATGTCTATCACGAGCACCTGCCACCCCATGCCCATCACATCTGCAAATGTTAGCCGAAAACCATACAATATAATACCGACACGCAAAATCCGTTTGGCAGAGAAGCGAATACCCGTCCCCCAACTTTCGGGCTGATACCTACTCAAACTATTGGCATAAAGCATTCCCAAAACGATGCCAACAATCATCGGACTAAGCGACAGAGACTTCACAACAGACATTTCGGCAACCTCATAAGCCACCACAGAAAGCATTACGATAAAAGCTACGCCTTTCCAAAGCGCAACATTTGAAGCGATTTTGACCATATCTATATTGGAGATTTTATAAAGTTTCAATCGTGTTTTTCCATATTACATGCAAAATTACACTTTTCCTCCCATACCACTCCATTTTTCCGAGCAGAGCTTTGCCTAAGGTATTCGTGCATAGATACATTAAAAACAAGAGGGCATACAACAAACACCCATATCACCACCTCTTAACACACCCACTCTCTGCAACATTTCTTCAACAAAAAGCACTATTTATTTGGTCACATAAAAAGAAAGTATTACTTTTGCACTCAGAAAATCGCCTCGGGGTGTAGCGCAGTCCGGTTAGCGCACCTGCTTTGGGAGCAGGGGGTCGTGGGTTCGAATCCCGCTACCCCGACAAATGGGGCCTGAAAATCAAGCAATTAGCTACATAGTGTTACGCTAAATGTTCCGCTATTTCTTAGAAAAGTCCCTTTTGAGGTTTCAAACGTCATTCAAAAGGCGTTCGATTACAATTTGAAAAAGTCCACCTATTTACAAAAATAGGCGGGCTTTTTTCTTTGTCTTAGTTTCCTTTCTGTGTATCGCTGTATTCCAGCACATCCCATATCTTGCAC
>JALFTM010000082.1 GCA_022788345.1 Bacteroidales bacterium | reverse complement strand
ACAAATGGTGAGGTGCGCACATTCCTTCCTTCTGCGTCCAACTCTGCCTTCGGACGTGTGATGACACAAGCCTCAGAAATTTTTGGCTTCAAGGTGCTGTCTCAAAATGCAACGCTTGGTTCTTCGAGTTCTTCAAGCTCTTCAAGCTCTTCAAGTGAATCAAGTGCTGAATCTACGGTAAGTTCTGTCGGTGCAATCTCTTTGACACCAACAGAGCGTATGCGTCAAGTAGCTCCTTCTAATAGCTACATCAAATTGAATAAGACACAATCTTATAGTGGATATGAAGCCTCTTTAGCAGCCACGATTGATGTGAATTATGATATCAAGTATCGTCCAACAGGCGATGCACGCTTGGAAGGAACTGCACCTGAATTGCTGACAACAGATGGAAAGAAAATGCGTTTTATCCAGAAGTTCAATGCTTCTGGTAGTAGAGGTGCGTTCACTTTCCGTTATGGCATTCCATTCTATCGCATTCGCAAAATCTATTTGAATTTTGCCGAAGCCATTAACCGTGCAGGTTTCCCTCGCCATGCCTTTGCTATTCTGCGTGATGGCTTAGGAGGTATGAACACTTTCCAAGATAAAGCAGGTACGGTGAACAAAATCCCCGAATTGATGTTGAGCTCTTCAACGTTCAGCGATGCTGATTCTACGATCTATGGCAAGTATTATGTGAGCCATGTAGCCAATGGTCTTGACTATCTCACTGCCGATGAAATTCTTCGTGCAAGAGAAAAGAAGTATTTGGACTTTAGTAGAAACACCTCGTTCTCCAATGTCGGTATCCACGAGTTGGGAACTGGTGAAAAGGGCGATTTGGATACTGTTTATACATACGCAAAAGTGGTATCACAGCGCATCTTGGACGAAGCCAATCGTAGCAATACATTGACAAATGATGTGAAAGCATTGGCTACTAAAATTAAGAATGAAGTGTACGTTGATACGATTACCGTTAAGGATAGCATCGACCGTAGCAACTATAAATATGTTGAAGCTCCAGCTCCTGTAGCGGCTTCAGCGGAGGAAATCAATGCGGTAGAGACACTCATCATTGATGAGATGGCACTTGAAACAGCCTACGAAGGCTATCGCATGGGAGACCTCATCCGCATAGCTCGCCACAAGAACATTGCTGGTACTGATGGTACAAATTGGTTGGCTTGGAAAATAGCACGTCGTAATGTGGATCTTGCTCCTTATGAGAATCCGACAACCTACGATGCCACTCTGTTTGGCAAGTTGCAGAACATTTCCAATTGGTATCTCCGTTCGCCTCAATACTAAAGTAGTATCTTGATAAGTACTCTTTTAGGGACATCCTGAATAAGGATGTCCCTAATTGTTTTAGAGAAAATGGCCGAGTGCCAAGTCTCTCCATAGTAGGATGTAAGCAATGGGGCGTTTCAGTATTACTGAAACGCCCCATTACAAAGGTTGGAGATAGCCTTCGTTAAACCTATTGCTTCATAGTGGCTAAGGTCTCTTTGAGTGTGGCAATTTTGCTCTCAGCATCGCTTTGTTTCTTGCGCTCAAGTGCCACAACAGCTTCTGGAGCACTATTTACAAATCGCTCGTTAGAAAGCTTTTTCATAACTCCTGCGAGGAAGCCTTCCAAGTGTTTCAGCTCTGCTTCAGCTTTTTGAATTTCGGCTGCTACATCAATGAGGCTACCAAGAGGCACGGCAAACTCGCTGGTACCTACCATGAATGAAGAAGTGCCAGTGGCTTTTGTGTCAACCACTTCGATTGGAGATACGTTGGCCATCTTTTGGATAATAGCTTCATAAGCGGCCACAGGATTGTTACCAACAACTTGCAGTTGCAACACGTTCTTTTGCGCAATGTTCTTAGCATTGCGAATGGCACGCACACCAATGATAACTGCTTTAGCTTCTTCCATATCTCGCAACAGTGTTTCATCTTCGGCTGTAGGAGCGGCAATGTTTTGACAACTTACCATGATGCTCTCACCAGCTTTTCGCTCAAGGAGATGTTGCCATAACTCTTCTGTTATAAATGGCATGAAGGGATGGAGGAGGTGGAGGAGATCATTGAAGAAACTAAGTGTCGCTTCGTAAGTAGTGCGGTCGATGGGTTGGCCGTAAGTAGGCTTCGCCAACTCGAGATACCAGCTGGAAAATTCGTCCCAAAAGAGGCGATATATTTCCATAAGTGCTTCGCTAAGACGATACTTTTTGAACAAATCGGCTACCTCTGCGGCACTTTTTCTGAGTTGTGCAGAGAAGTAGGCAATGGCCGTTTTAGCGGCTTCAGGCTGTGGCACGTCTGCTACCTCCCAACCTTTCACAAGGCGAAAAGCATTCCATATTTTATTGCAGAAATTACGACCCTGTTCACACAAACTTTCATCGAAAAGAATGTCGTTACCCGCAGGTGCGCTTAGCATCATACCCATACGCACGCCATCAGCACCGAACTTGTCGATCAATTCCAAGGGGTCGGGCGAGTTGCCCAATTGTTTAGACATTTTGCGACCTTGATTGTCACGAACAATACCTGTGAAATACACATTACGGAAAGGCATTTTTCCTGTGTATTCGTAGCCAGCCATGATCATGCGTGCCACCCAGAAGAAAATAATATCCGGACCTGTCACTAAGTCGGCAGTTGGGTAGTAGTAGGCCAAATCTTTACTTTCAGGATTATTGATGCCATCGAAGAGGGAGATAGGCCACAGCCATGAAGAGAACCAAGTGTCGAGTGCATCCTCGTCTTGGCGTAGGTCTGTGAGTTGCAGGTTGGCATTCCCACTTTGTTGGCGAGCCAATTCTACGGCTTCTTCTGCGGTTTCTGCCACAACGTAACCTCCTTCGGGAAGATAGTAAGCTGGAATGCGGTGTCCCCACCACAATTGGCGACTGATACACCAGTCTTTGATGTTTTCCAGCCAGTGGCGATAGGTGTTTTTATACTTGGCTGGATAGAACTTGATGTCATCGTTCATGACAGGAGGCAAAGCAAGGTCTGCGAAGTGTTGCATCTTCAAGAACCATTGCATAGAGAGTTTAGGCTCAATAGGCACGTTGGTACGTTCACTGCAACCCACCTTGTTTGTGTAGGCTTCTACTTTTTCGAGCAATCCTGCGGCATCGAGGTCTTTTTCTATTTGGCGACGCACATCAAAGCGATCTTGTCCTACATAAAGCCCTGCGGCCTCAGAGAGTGTGCCATTGTCGTTGAAGATATCAATGCTTTGAAGCTGATGCTTCTCTCCAAGCATATAGTCGTTCACATCGTGAGCAGGGGTGACTTTCAAGCAACCTGTACCAAACTCAATGTCTACATATTCATCCTCAATTACAGGAATGGAACGACCCACGAGAGGTACGATGACACGTTTGCCTTTGAGCCAAGCGTTCTTCTCATCGTTGGGATTGATACACATTGCAGTGTCGCCCATAATGGTCTCAGGGCGGGTAGTGGCAACAACGGCGTAGCGACCTTCTGGATCACCTTCCACCATATAGCGGAGGTAGAAGAGTTTGCTTTGCTCCTCCTTGTAAATAACCTCTTCGTCTGAAAGGGCTGTGAGGGCTTTAGGATCCCAATTAACCATTCGCACACCGCGGTAGATGAGTCCTTTCTTATAGAGGTCTACAAAAACCTTGATGACACTCTTAGAGCGTTCTTCGTCCATAGTGAAAGCTGTGCGACTCCAGTCGCAAGAAGCTCCTACGCGGCGAAGTTGTTTCAAGATGATGCCCCCATGCTCGTCCGTCCATTCCCAAGCGTGTTTAAGAAATTCGTCACGTGTCAAGTCTGCTTTCTTTATGCCACGTTCTGCCAAGCGGTTGACAACCTTAGCTTCTGTAGCAATAGAGGCATGGTCTGTGCCTGGCACCCAACAAGCGTTCTTCCCCTCCATGCGTGCACGGCGGACAAGAATGTCTTGGATGGTATTGTTGAGCATATGCCCCATGTGCAGGATACCTGTCACGTTGGGAGGAGGAATGACGACGGTGTAAGGTTCACGGCCGTCGGGTTTAGAGCTGAACAACTGGTTTGTCTCCCAGTATTCGTACCATTTTTTTTCTACCTCTTCGGGGCTGTACTTTGTTGCTAATTCCATTATGAAAGATGATGGTTATATATTATGTTCTACAAAAGTATAATAAGTAGGAGGGTAAATGTTTATCGACTGTGATGTGGTAAGCCAAGAGATTAAGTCATTGCCTTATTAGTCTTTGCTTATTGTGCATCGTCTTGCCTCCTTTTACAAATTTGTTTAATATCGTAGTCTAACTGTTTGATGCTGTCAATATGTTCCGCTTGTTTTTGTTGCTCCTTGTAGATAATGTATTCTTGCGTCGCTTTCTTGACGGCCAATTTGTGAGATATGGTACCTGCATGTTCGAGTATATTTTTCTCATTCATTGTCAGGATAAGACGGAGCTTTTGTACCCAATCTCGCATATACATTGGCTTTTGTGCCGTAGCTTGCATTTCTGCATAGGCAAGGAATTGTTCTACAATGAGTTTAAGTTGTTGCATCTCGTCTGCATTGAGGTAATTCTTGCCTACTTTGATGTCTACTGTTGTTACTTTACCCTCTTTCTCTGTAGAAGTAAGCCCCATCATAGGTAGCTCTGCATTAGAGCGATAGTAAATAAGTTCCGCAGCTGTTTGCCCACTAATCGCCCAAAGAAGCTTGTTTTGCACTTCCTTATAGAACGCAATGGTCATTTCGTCCGATGGGTTGTAGTCTATGCTGGTAGCGTAAATATCCTTTATCTGTTGGTAAAACAGACGCTCAGAAAGACGTATTTCACGTATTCTATCAAGTAACTCTTTGAAGTAGTTGTATGAAGAGCCTGTTTTCAAACGTTCATCATTCAAGGTAAATCCTTTGATAATGTATTCACGTAGTCTCTGAGTTGCCCATATTCGAAATAGTGTACCTTGCTGTGACTTAACACGATAGCCAACAGAAATGATGACATCGAGGTTGTAGTAGTCGACCTGATAGACTTTTCCGTCAGTGGCAGTTGTTGCAAAATTTGCAACAACTGATTGAGCTATTAGTTCTCCCTCCTCGAATACTTTCTTGATATGCCTTGAAATGGTAGACTTGTCACGTCCAAAGAGGGTTGCCATTTGATCCAGAGAAAGCCATGCGGTTTCATTCACAAAGCGAACATCAACTTTTACTTGTCCGTCCTGAGACTGATATATGAGGATATTCTCAATGTTGTTCTCGTTATTCTTCATACTTCTGCCTAATTGAATTATTACATCTGGTATCTCTTTGGGAGAAAACCACACATCTTATCTTGTATGTGTTGAAGTATGCTATATTGACGCGTTTCGTTGCAAAGGTACGAATTTATCTACGAATGTGGGAGATATAGAGTAGATTTGAGGCGCATGAACAGCCAGTTCATGCGCCTCAATGGGATAGGAGAGGGTGGACTTAGAATTTCACAGCTAAATGGCAGAGAAAGTTTGTGCCTGCCATGGGATAGAAACGAGGGTCGTGTTGGAAAGCTCCGTTAGTGCTATTGTAGGTTGTCTGTGAGTAGCCATTGGTTTCATACTTCTCGTTGAAGAGGTTATAGATGGTTGCACCAATGGTTAGCTCTTTAAGTCCGCGCACCTTGAACGTATAGTTGGCTGAAAGGTGGTTGACGAAATAGGCATCGAGGGAACTTTCTTTCAGTTGCAAGTTGTCGAGATACTGACGACCTACAAATTGGGATGTCAGAGAGAGTACGAGGCCTTTCTTGCTGAATGTGAACCGGCTGTTGGCAGTGATGTTTGGAGAGAAGCCAATGCTTTTTGTCCCTAAATCGAAGGCTTTAAGGTTTTCCCAGTTCTCGTCCAAGAGATAGGCTGTGTAATGCTTAATTTTGTTTCGGCTCAAAGTGGTGTTTCCCTCCCAACGAAGCGTTGGCGAAATCTGCCAAGCACCACTTAATTCGACACCGAGGCGATAGCTTTCAGGAACATTCTCTGAAACAGCTTCGCCAATTTCATTGACTTGCCCTGTCTTGATCAATTGGTCTTTATAGTACATATAGTAGCCGTTGATGGCCAGTTCAAATCGTTTGTTGGCATAGCGATAGCCTATTTCGTAATCGTACAGACGCTCAGCACGAGGCAAGCGGGTGAAATAACCATCTGTATAGTTGTTGTTCGTAGGCTCTTTTTGTGCGATGCTCAGAGAAGCATAGGCTTGCGCTTGCTTCGTGAAACTATAAGTTACTCCTGCCTTGGGATTGAAGAAATTGAATGTTTCGTGGATATCCAAGTCTTGCATGCTTCCACGGTTCCAATCAAAGTTGGCATTTTGGCCGATGAGGGTGTAGTGCAAATGACGGTATTGCATATCGGCAAAGAGATGCAATTGAGGTAATGGAGCATAGTCGGCACGGAGGAAGAGGTTGGCATCGAGCTTGCGCCCCATATAGGTGTAATAGTTTTGGTTGGGCGAAAGTTGTCCAATATAGTTGCGTATCCAAATGATGTTTCCAAAATGTTTGTTGCGGAAGTAGTTGAAGGCTGCCCCTGTTGTCAGATCCAGCTTGTGAAGATGGTAGTTTAACGAAGTGCTCCCTCCGCCGAAGTGGTTGAGTAGGTGCTTACGGCGTACAAGTGAATTTTTTTGAACCAATGTGTCATCGGGGAGCGTAAAAGGTTGTAGCCCATATTCGGCAAGGGTGCGCGCGTTTTTATATTCTTCGTAGTAACCATTGCCATAGGTGTAATGCAACGTCGTTGTCCACTTCAAAGCAGGCGAGAAGCGATGGTTCATAATCGCTTGTACGTGTTGCTGAAAGTAGACATCGTTTTGATCTTTATAGAAAGTGGGTGTAGGCGTGTCTTTGATGAAGCCGTTGGGGTTGTAGGTGCGTTGTGTGGTTAGTTGTTCACGGCTGATCCCATCCCAAGCGTGATAGGTCTTTTCCTTACCTCCGAAAGCGATGAGTTTGATGGAAGTTTGGTCGGCAAAATAAGTGCCTTGTGTGAAGTAGGAGAACATGTCTGTTGCTGCGCGGTCGCGATAGCCGTCTGAAGAAAGATAGGACAGGCGAGTGTCGAAACTCCAATGATGGCGCAACAGTCCGGAGCCAAGGCGAAATGTTGTTTTGTAAGTGTTAAATGAACCCGTGCTGGCATTCAATTCTGCATAGCGTTTGGTGCGTGTTGCAGCTGTTTGCATATTGATACTTGCTCCAAAAGCACCTGCACCATTGGTAGAAGTCCCTGCACCGCGTTGTAGCTGTAAATCTTGTACAGAAGAAGCAAAATCAGGAATATCAACCCAGTAGAAAGTGTGGCTTTCGGGATCGTTCAGTGGGACGCCGTTGGCTGTGATGTTGATGCGACTGGCATCTGTGCCACGCACGCTAATACTGGTGTATCCGATACCTGTGCCTGCATCCGAGGTCACTACGACGCTGGGCAGTGTGGATAGCAGAAATGGGAGGTCTTGCCCTAAATTGATGCGTTCCAAGTCCTTGGCACCAATGTTGGAGAAAGCGATGGGCGTGTGCTTTGTGGCACGATTGGTGACAACTTGGGCTTCACGCAGAAGCACACTACGGGCTGTGTCTGTTTGTGCAGATACAGAGCAGGCAGTCAATAGACCACCGAAAAAAAGCAAATTTTTCATTTGGTTTTAATAATTTACTACGCCGGCATTACCCGGATCAGTTCATGGGGTATGATCTCAGCCTGAATTAGTATGGCACCCCCTTATTGAGATGTTGTAAAGTTACATTTTTTTTTGCAGAGAACAAAATGTCATTCATCAGAGGGCAAGCCATGTGATTATGAAACACATTAGAGGACATCACATTGTCCAAAATATGGCTCAAAAATTTCGCATAACGGGAAGCGCAAGAAGAAAAAACGGGAGGCGCAAGAAGAAAATTTTTCCTGCGCCTCTCG
>JALFTM010000081.1 GCA_022788345.1 Bacteroidales bacterium | reverse complement strand
GCCAAACAGTCGGCAAAGGCGCTCAATGCGGTAAAGCTGAGCGTCCTTTGTCGAGAGGCTTTTCACTGCTTGGCGCCAGCTTTTTTTCGGATGGGGAGCTTGAACTGTGCTTCGGCAACGTTGATGATTTCGTCCAGCAAGTCGGCGCGCAAACGGGCGTCCAACAGCTCGGCACGCAACCGAGCGTTCTCGGCTTGGAGGTTAGCAACGGAGGCTTCTGTAGAAGAGGCAGAACTCGGAGTGGGTGGGTTGACCTTTTTCATACGTCTTTGAGAGGATTGATACGTGGCAAAGATAGCCAACCATTCCCGAACGGTGGAGGAACTAATGCCAATGATTCTTGAAATACGGCCTGGAGAACAGCCTTGTTGATGAAGCCGAACAACTTCTTCGAAGTGTGCTTTCTGCTTTTTCGTGTGTAAATGGCACATAACTTATCACTGAAGAGAGAGTCAACTTTTTTCAGGATAAGACACTTCACGTCCGAATACGCCAAACCCGTAAACACCGAAAAGACGAACAAGTCCCGTACAAGCTCGTGGGTGGCGTTCTTCATCGGTGCGTCCATGAGCGTCTGTATCTCCGTTTGGGTGAGGTAGCCCCTGTCCACGTTTTCGGGAGAGTTGATATATCCGGCAAAGGGATTGAACGGCAAACGCCCGTCGTTCCTTGCAATGGAAACTATGTGTTTCAACACAATCATGTAGCCCCACACGGTATTGGTGCGGCATTTTTTCTCCGTGCGCAAAAAATACTCGAAATCGTTGATGAACGTGAGGTTGAGTTCCTTTAACGGAATATCCTCACGCTTGTAGGTATGGGGCAGGAACTCCCGAATATGGTTGCAGACCGTCCGATAACGGGTAAACGTACCTTGCGCCCTGCTGTGCCCGACTTTCTTTTCAAACTCGACGTTGTGCTGCTCGAACAGCTTCAGCAAGGTTTCCTGCTTGATGCCGATACCGAGATAGGCGTCTTTGAGTTTGGCGGCGGTAACATAACCGTCCGTCTGCATCAGTTCTTGGTAGCGGCGGTTTACCTCCACACGGATTTTATCTACTGCAAGGTTGATCCTCTGCGCTTCGACGCTCTTGCCCGAAGCACGGTTGTTCTTCACGTCCCACAACCGTGGGGGAACGTCCATCTTGCAACTGAACTGTTTAATTTCGCCGTCCACCGTGATACGGCACATCAGAGGCAGGTTGCCGTTCGGCTTCTCGCTGCCTTTCTTCACGTAAAATAATACCTTGAATGTACTACGCATAACTCACTCCTTTTTTGGTTACAAAATTAGTTATTAGTGAGTTACCGACAGCTATGTAAATCGACGCAAAACGCAGAAACAGAACCTTTTAGCAAGAAATCTGCACCCGTTACGGGAGTAACGAGGTGGTAACTGAACTTCTGCACCGTTTGGCTTCGAGGTGGTATTTCGTTGGCTCTGCCCCATAGAAAAACAAAGCGTAACGAACGCTCTATCAGCCGATTCGCTACGCTTTGCCCAAATTTACTATTTCGCTATGTGTTTATTTTAATAATATCGATTATTATTGCATACGCTTGCCCCAATGACCAATCAAGCTTACTTCTGATCTGGAACAAGATACTTATCACCCGTTGCGTTGATAAGCGTTTCCTTATATTTGTCAGGAAATCCCGTGCGCTTAGGCGATGCACCAAGTCCATCGGGAGTCATGATGAACTTGCCATCCTTTTCCTCACGCACTGTTTGGTCGTTGTATTTGACAATCAAATGCTCGCCCAGCTCCCGCCAACGCTTCAACATATCCATGGCTGTAGCATTGGTGTAAGCGTTCAAATAAGCTTGGGCTTGAGCAGGCGACTCCTTGTACAAAGCTAAGGCTTTGGCCTCCACTTCGGCTTGCTTGGCCGCATAGGTGTCTTCAAGTTCATTGCGCACTGCTTCTACACTTGGGAACAGTTGGCTGTAGCGTGGGTAAGTCATATTGGCCACCCAATTGCATACCCAAAAAGCTGAATTCCATGAGAACTTCACATCGCTGGCAGACTTGTCGTCATAGCAAGAAGGCACAGTGGTGGTACTACAATACACTGGCGTAAAGGCTGCCATGTTGGCTTCATCATTGGCAAACCACAGCACACCACCCACGGCATTAGGCATCCAAGAGCGAAGTTGTGCTACAAACACGCAGGCCGACTGCTGGGTGGAGATGGGACGTTCATTGAAGTATTTCTTGCCTTTGTGCTCAAAATAAAGTGGTGTTGGGCGATAGGGTGCACCATAAACACCTGCGCCACAATCTTGGGTGACATCGAAAGGCGTTCCCTCATAATGGTCACGCATCGAATTCATCACATCACGCACAGACAACTTCTGCTTTGGCTTCACGTAAAGTGGCATGGGTTCAAGCTTACCGATGTTTTTGCCAGAAGCATAGTCCACATACTTATCCATCAAGCCTTCAGTCCACATATTGTAGAAACTCCATACGCGGGCTTCACAAAAACGCATCACACCAAAATCGGCTGGCGCATAAGCTGCGGAAAAGTCAAAGTCAGCATCTTTCCCTGTAAAGTAGCCTTTCTTTCGAGCAAAGCTCACCACATCTTTGGCATACATCACGTTCTCCTTGTCCTTCATGTTGAACTTATGGATACGGCTGTGGTTGGCATGTGCAGCGATGCAGTCGTCGGGGATACGGACGGCCACCCAAACAGCACCCGTCTCGCCCGTTCCTTTGCCAATCATTTCCATAATCCAGACTTCGTTCGGGTCAGCAATGGAGAAACTTTCACCTTCACTCACATAGCCATACTTAGCAACAAGGTCTGTCATTACTTTGATAGCTTCACGCGCCGTTTTCGCACGTTGCAGGCCCAAAGCCATTAGGCTCACATAGTCGATTTTCCCTTTGGCATCGGCCAGTTCTGACCGTCCGCCAAAAGTAGTTTCCATAATGGATAGCTGATGTTCATTGATGTTGCCTACAACGCTATAGGTCTCAGCAGCTTCAGGAATTTCGCCATGGTAATGATTAGTGTCGCCATCAATAATCTTACGCATTGTGCCAGGAGCATGCTTTGCCGCAGGATAGTAGTTGAGCTTTCCATACATACCATAAGAGTCCATGCTATAAGAAATAAAGGTAGACCCATCGGTTGAGGCCTTTTTCCCTACCAAAAAGTTGGTGCATGCTTCCGAAGGTAGCATGGTGGCTAAGCCACATAGTCCTGTCAAAAGGATTTTGTTCCAAGTCATAATACAATAGTATATAATCTGTAAAACATTATCAGCTGAACGCAAAGCACGCCCAGCTGACATCGTTATGGTTTTCTGAAAAATTCCGTAAAGAAGTTGAGAGCATCAGGATGTTGCTCTGCAAAAGTGTCAATATGGCGCACTCGCTTTTGTTCCAAGATCTCTTCAAAAGCAATCAGTATGCCAGTCTCTTCTACAGCCCCGAACTCATCATTCACAGCAGTGCCAAACACTCGCATCGTTGGGCTTAATCCCATATAGGCATTGACCAATGGTGGGATATTAAACCCTGTTTGTCGCACCTCACGATTGAGGATAATGTAGTCTTCTTTAAAAGTTGTTCCTACAAAGAGACTTTCCAAGAAAGTCTCATCTGTTTCGAGTTTGACGGGATTATAGGGTGTCACCAATCCTTCCTTATCACCGAAGTGCTTGCGCAAGAAGAAAAGAATCATGTCACGGGCTTGACGATTGAACGAAGGATACATCGTCATTTTCCCAAAGAAGTACTTCACATTTGGTATTACCAGCGTTAAAGCGCCTAATCCGTCCCAAAGATTATCCAACGCAAACAAGCTTTTTGTATCGCGCTGAGAGCTTTGGTGCTCCAGCGTCACAAAGCTACGTCCCAGTTCCACAGTCTCTGCCATGTGATGGCGCAAAAAAGTTTCAGAGAAATGAAACATATGACTGGTGGCCAAAAGCGGTTGTCCCTTCTCATCGTACTTCGATTCTGAACCCGGCAAAAAGCGATATCCACCAAGAATTTCTTCTGTGTCTGGACACCATACGATCAGCTGATAGTAGGGGTGTTCGCAAAGATCGTACTCATCGAGATCACAATCTTTTCCTGTGCCACCGCCTGCTGCACGAAATGCAATTTCACGGAGACGCCCAATCTCACGCACCACATTGGGAGCGTTATGGCAAGTGACGATATAGATTTCGTTGTTGCTCTTATTAGTTCGGCGCAACATACATTCAGGCGTTAGTTCACGCTTGAGTATCTCGCGACTGATAGGAGCTATAATATCTTGCATTTAGTTTCTTTTTAAGTGTGCTATAATCGTTTGTCCGCTTCTCTGAGGCTATTAGGAAGGGCTTGCCAAAGCATATACTTGATCTTGTACATAGCTGGCCCACTCACGAGGCGATTTCGTTCCATCGAACGTTTCCCAAGCTATCGGCTGGCCAATTGTGATTGTGAATGTGTTGCCCCTTTGTCGAAACATTTCGTCTGCCAAAAAGAGCATCGCTATGTTGAACTTGATTCCCAATTTTTTACTCACATTGGCCAAAGCATAAAAAAAGGCCGAATTTTTCCCTTCAAAATGCACAGGTACAACATCGCGTTGATGCTCGATACTTTTTGTAATGAAAGTCTTTTTCCAAGGCACATCACGCACCACGCCATTTGTTTTGCGAGAGCATAAATCTGCAGGAAACAGAATTACGTGATTGTCTGACGAAAAAGTGGCTTCCACTTGTTCCGCAAAATTACGGGTTTGACCGCCAAATTTGTTGACCCCCACACAAAGGGGAGCTAAACCGGGGAGGTTCATCAGCAGATCATTGACCAAATAACGGATGCGCCCTTGGTAATGTTCGCCCAAAAGTGCTCCCAAAGCGACACCATCTATCCCGCCTAAAGGGTGATTGCTCACAAATGTGTAGCGTTTGTCATCTCTTGGCACAGGGAGGTTGTCTGCTTGGCGCACCTGCAATGTTATGTCTAAGAATTGCACTGCATCCTTGAGCCAAGGCACACCGACAATGTCGCCCTCATCTTGCAGAAACGCATTCACCTCGTCTTGATGCACAATCCGTTTGAGCCATCCGATTACAAAGTTGGGGATAAAACGCATTTTATCGCCTGCCCTCGCACGCAGAATGCTTTCTACATCTATTTTGAATCTATCTGACATAAGCGTTCTTAAGAGATAGGAATGTCTTCAATCTTTACGATACCATTCACGATGGCGTATATCGTTAGTCCTGAAACACTATGAATGGAGAGTTTGCGGGCGATATTCTTGCGATGAGTCAGCACGGTATTGAGCGAGATGAAGAGGTGTTCCGCCACTTCCTTATTGGTCATGCCCCGTACGATGCTCGCCACAATTTCCCGCTCACGCTCCGAGAGCAAGTCTTCTTTTGTAGTTGTACTCGTTTGTGCTTCGGTGGTTTTTACGGAAATCTTCTCTTCCAAAAGGCGCACAGCTGGGATAAACAGCAAGTCCTCCACTTCGTTGTGCGTATGCAGGTCGGCCTCACAGTTGAAAATATCCACCAACACATTACTCAGGCGTTGCACATCGTCTGGCCCTTTATAATACTTGATGATGATATTCTTGAGCTCCTGCAATTTGCGGTCTACTGCCTCATGGCTACGGCCGTACATCGAGATGTTATAGTTATGTGGGCGCACTCCTTTGAGCAACTGCTCCACGTAGGGGAAGATGCGACGATTTTCGTAGGTCATGTGTTTGCGCACTTCACCCATATATTCATCGAAGAACTTAAGGATGAGAAAGGCCACTTCGTTCCGATCGGAACAGTCGATGGCTTCCAAAAGATTGCGCCGAATGGAAGGCAACTGAAAGTCTAAGAAATAGGTATGCGCCTGCAACAAATACGCAATTAGCGACTGCACGGAAACACGCTCCACAAAGTAAGGAGCTGTTTCTGGCCCATTCTTGATATAGTTGGCTACGGCAAGAAAGGTGGCAGCATCCACCTTGTTTTCATCGCATACCTGCTTCACTGTCTTTTCGCCCACACCAAGCGGTAGTCCAAAACGGCTCATCATTTGCAAAAGATGATACTCTTCACAAATGATGTCGCACATTCTATCTGTTTCCTTGTAGTAAACGATCACAGTCTTATTG
>JALFTM010000080.1 GCA_022788345.1 Bacteroidales bacterium | reverse complement strand
GCAGAGGATGGGACGAGGCATTGTGCCTGCACCTGCGATTGGTGGACGGGTGGACTTTAGTGGTGTCGCTTGGCCTGAGTTTTTGCCGAAGTTGCCCGATGCTCAAACGTTGGGCGAGATGTTGCGCGAGCGGACGGGCGGACAACCCTTATCGCAGACGACACCAGAATTGATTCGTGCCATCACTTACGACATTGGGCGTAAGGCCTTGGCGGAGCGTTATGGTATCACGAAGAGTCAGGCAGAGCGTTTGGTTGGATTGCTTGATTGTGTCTTTCATGAAACGGAAGATGGGCATTTGCAAATAGTGCCGAACAACATCCATCGCTTCAAAAATCTCTACGCTCATAAAGGCTATGTGAGCGAGATGATGAAACAATTCACTGGGGCAGAGGTTGAAGGAGAGTCGTGAGAATACGCAACGCTTACGAGGACGATCGTTTGTGCATGAAAAGAGCTTGACTACATTTCGTAGTCAAGCTCTTTCTTTATTGAAAGAGAAGTTCCAATTTTCTTGTTATTTGATGTTCAAACCTCAAGAATGAATAAATTATTTTATTCTTAGTTGCTCCTTTCTAAGCAAATGTACCAGTCGTCTTTTATCGGGCGATACAATTCTACTTCTTGTAAATAAGTCTTAGATAATTTGTCTAAATCCTCAGTGGTTATTTTTCTTATATAGTATATTGAATCTTCGTATGCTTGCGATTGTGAGATTATTTCTTTTAGATGAGGAGCATATACATATTTCTTTGTTCCTCCGCTGATAGACAATCCAAAGGAATGGTAGAGAAATTCTATTCGCTTAGAGTAGATTGTATCTTGCATAAATTCTGGTTGGGTATCTGTTCCAGTGTAAAACACCCGCTTCACACCCACTGCTTGAAGGAGAGAATCCAGTAAAGCTTTTTTCTCTGCCGAAATCGTTAATAAGCGAGAGGAATCGAGGTCGTGGCCGAAAGCTGGATAATGTTCGCCTGTCAAATTCTCACTAATTAGATGTTGCAACTTCACAAAAGCTAATTCGTTCTCAGTAAAATGAGCTATCATCGCCTTGTCAGTAGGCATCTCGTTATCGGTGCATCCTGCAAAGACACAAAGCAATGAAATACAAGTAAGGATGAATGCTTTATACATAGTGTAGGATTTCTCGTTTTCGCAAAAGTGCTATTATTTATTTACTTGGTAAAGAGTGAGTTGTTGAACAACGTATAGGGCAGATAAAAGAATTGCAAGAATAAGCACAAGTATTGTACCGGCAATATAAGAAGCAAATAGCCTACCTTGAAAATTTGTTTCTGTGGTATTTAACGTGAGTTCAACGAATTATAAGTGCCTGTAAATTTGGTGATTAGTGAAATTTATTGTGTCTTTATTGTGTTGAAAAACAAAGAATTATAGATAAAAACACTGTGAACGCCAAAGACAAAGTTACAGAAATGTTTTGTATGGCCGTCCACTTCTGCAAGCTTTTTGATGCAATGATGGCAGAATATACGCTAAAGCAGATAGTAAGAGAAAAGATCATCGCAATTCCACGATGTCCAAAGCAGAAATCATGTTGATTATGAGCCTCTTTTACGATTTTGGCATTGAAACTATGAATGTGAACTGAAGCGCATTGCGCAAGTTGCGCATTCTGGGCATAGGTGCTTGGATCGTTTCTCGTTAATATACTGGAAGCCATTGGGGCATATTGCTTATTCCCGAAGAAGCCCTGTGTCAATGTAAAAGGATAATAGAGACATACAACTTGCGTTGTTCTAAATTCTTCGAAATCACGTTATTATAGGATTTTCTGTTGCCGTTTGGAGACTTGACTATGTCGGGCAACAAAAATTCCCCTGTATCCGCTACTCACGGACACAGGGGAATTGCCTGTTTTTATGCGTGCTTAATGCTTTACTTTGTAACGAGCTTCAGAACATAAGGCAAACCGCTTTCAGCAGGTTTCTTATCTGCCCCAAGACGTACGAGGCTGTCAGAAGTGACAGTGTAGTAGGCAGTGTCTGCATTTTCGCCTACTGTTGTCAACAAACCATCAGCTGAAGCGTATTTACCTTTTGTAGTAGTGCCATCGACAGAGCTACGATAGCTGTAGGTGCTGTCGCCATAGAGCTCTAAACGTACGCTGTCGCCAGCGGCATCAGCCAAGGGGAATACGCCTTCAAACACAAGAGTGTCTACATTAACTGTGTCAGCGGCGGTTGTTTCAGAAGTTTTGTTACCATTGCAAGAGGCGAGTGCCATCATAGCAACTACGCCAGCGAAAAAAATCTTGTTCATTGGAGTGTTTTTTGAAAGGGTTATTATTTGTTTTTTGAGTGTAGAAACTCCCGAAAGAGTTCCTATTAAAAGGACGTATTAGTTGTCTTATCCAGCAAAGGTATATTTTTTCTTTGGATTGAACAAGGGAGAAAGAGAAAACTGAGTGCGAAGCGTTGGTGGCTTAATGCAGGGTTTTCTTCCTTAGATGAGGGGAAGCTACGGGAAGCGCAAGAAGGAAATTTTTCTTGCGCTTCCTGAAAAACCGAGAGGCGCAAGAAGAAATGACACCATGCGTCTTCCTTTGTTGCGTTATT
>JALFTM010000079.1 GCA_022788345.1 Bacteroidales bacterium | reverse complement strand
TTCGCTTTATTTGATATTGTTTTGCTATCTTTGCAAAGCAAAATAAGAAGAACAACACATGCTGAAACCCATAATCTTTGCTTGCCTATTTGCCATAGGCCATCTTCTTTGCCATGCGCAACCCTCTTCCTCTACTCCGTTGTCCAAGGAAGCCACTCCGCCTGCCTATACATGGCGAGGGTGTATGATTGACGTATCGCGCCACTTCTTCCCCATTTCTTTTCTCAAGCGTCAGGTGGATATTCTTGCCTCCTATCGCATCAATCGCCTGCATCTCCATCTCACTGATGCTGCAGGGTGGCGGTTCGAAATGAAAGGCTATCCGCAACTCACGCAACGGGCTGCTTGGCGCACACAAAGCGACTGGGGACGCTGGTGGGAAGCTGGCGACCGACAATACGTCGATGAAGGCACGCCCGGTGCTTATGGGGGCTATTACACCGTGGCTGAACTACAAGACCTTGTGCGCTACGCGGCCGAACGGGGCATCGTGATTGTGCCAGAAGTGGAGTTCCCCGGTCACAGCGAAGAGGTCACAGCCGTACTTCCACAACTCAAATGTGAGGGCAACACGGGGGCGCAAGGCGAAATTTGCCCCTCCGCACCCGACACCTACCACTTCATTGATGATGTGTTGGCAGAAGTTGCACGCATCTTTCCCTCCGACTACATTCACATCGGAGGCGATGAAGCCGCCAAAGAACATTGGCGCAATTGTCCACGCTGTCAAAAAATGGCCAACGATTTAGGATTGTCGTCCACCGACCTGTTGCAAGACCACATCGTACGCTATGCTATGCGCCGTGTGGCAAGCTTAGGCCGTCGTCCCATTGGCTGGGACGATGCGCTTTGCGATAGTCTGCCTGCTGGCACAGCCATCATGATATGGCGTAGTCCCGAAATGGCCGAAAAGGCTTTGGCAAAGGGCTACGATGTCATCTACTCACCCCTGCAACACTGCTACCTCGATTACGTACAAGATGCGCCACAGACGCAACCCCTCTCCTTCGGTGGCTATCTGCCTTTAGACAAGGTGTGGGCGATGCAACCACCTAAAGGCGTGATGGGCGTGCAAGGCAATCTATGGACAGAATTTATCGAAACCCCAGAACATGCCGAGATGATGCTTTATCCACGCATCATGGCCATTGCCGAGGTAGGGCTAAAAGGAAAGGCGCGTGGTTCGTTCAAGTCCTTTCGCAAGCGCGCTTTGCAGGAAGTAGCGCGGTTGCAATCGCTGGGCTACTCGCCTTTCGACCTCAAAAAAGAGGCTGGACACCGCCCCGAATCATTGCACCGCATCAAACACAAAGCCTGCGGGGCAAAGGTCACCTACAACAAGCCTTATTCCGAAAGCTATACGGCAGGCGGTGTTTCCGCCTTGGTTGATGGTTTGCAAGGCGATTGGGTACACACTGACGGGCGCTGGCAGGGCTTTATGACAGATAACTGTTTGGACATCACCATCGACCTTGGAAAAGTGAAGACGGTGCGCTCCGTGAGCATGAATTTCCTGCAATCGGAAGAGGCTTATATCTTTGAGCCGAAAATGGTTTCCTTCAGTACGTCGGTCGATGGAAAGCATTTCACCCTGCTCTCAGAGCGCAAAATAACACGTACAGTGCCCAAAGGCGTTTATGTGGCGCGTCAAAAGTCGGCCATTCGCCCGATGACGTGGGACGTTTCCGAAAAGAAAATGCGCTACATCCGTGTGCAAGCCAGTGCCACAGGCGTTGGCCATTGGATTTTTGCAGACGAAATCATCGTACAATAACCCTTAGAATTGACTGATACACTTCACAACCTTATGAACACCAACCACCGCAACCCCATCACATGGGTGCCCAGTGTCTATTTCGCCATGGGCTTGCCTTTTGTGATGCTCAACATGGTCACAAGCCTTATGTACAAAGGCTTGGACATCTCCGACGAACAAATCACCTTTTGGGCATCACTCATCACCCTACCTTGGACACTGAAATTCCTCTGGAGTCCCTTTCTCGAATTGTTCAAGAGCAAAAAGTTTTTCATCATAGCCACACAACTCACAACAGGCATTCTCTTTGCGCTCATGGGCTTTGCGTTACAACTCCCCTCTTTTTTCGCCCTCACCATTGGGCTGAGTGCCTTAGTGGCCTTTAGCGGCGCAACCCACGACATCGCCACCGATGGTCTCTACATGGACACCCTCGACAAGCAGACGCAAGCAAAATATATCGGCTGGCAAGGAGCGTTTTACAACATTGCTAAAATCGTGGCTTCAGGTGGCTTGGTATGGTTGGCAGGTTGGCTCATCAAGCATTTTTCGACCTCGATGCCCAAACACGATGCCACGGTACAGGCATGGATGGTGGTGTTGGTCATCATTGGTGTCCTTATCGTAGCATTGGCTCTCTACCATAAGTTTGCCCTTCCACAAGATGCACGGAAAGCCGAGGGACGTACTTCAAGCGAAGTAATGGCTGAACTCAAAGCCGTTCTCCTCGACTTCACCCGCAAGAAACATTTCCTCTACTACATTGCATTCATCATCCTCTACCGTTTGGCGGAAGGCTTCGTGATGAAAATAGTGCCTCTTTTCCTTAAAGCCACCCGAACGGAGGGCGGTTTAGGCTTGTCGGAAGAGCAAATCGGTATCATTTATGGATCTTTTGGTGCAGCCGCTTTCGTTTTGGGTTCTATCCTTGCAGGCTACTACATCTCCCATTTCGGCCTCAAGCGCACCCTCTTCTCCCTCTGTTGCGTCTTCAACCTGCCCTTTGTGGCTTACGCTTTTCTGGCAGGGTATCAACCCGAAAGCATCAGCCTCATCGGAGTGGCAATCGTCATTGAGTATTTCGGCTACGGCTTTGG
>JALFTM010000078.1 GCA_022788345.1 Bacteroidales bacterium | reverse complement strand
CCGAAGAAAAGGCCTGCCTCTGTGTTCCATCTTTGGGCGAGTCGTTTCCAAATGAGGTCGGCTTGAAAGGCCGAGAGGTCAAGACTGAGCGAGGGGATGTTCGACAAGTCGTTGCGACGCAGATGGTATTCGTTGCGGTTGTCTGTTTGCAGCGACACTTGTGCGGTGAGCACATCCTTGTCCGTGAGGTTGTAGAAGCCTTTGAGGCGAAGGAGATGGTGCGCCACCTTGTGGTAGGGATAGTCGATGTGTCGGCTGAAAGGATAGAACTCCAAAGGCTGTCCGTAGGCGATGCGTTCTTTGAGCAATGCCTCATTGGCTGGATGGGCCGAATACATCACGCCTGCCTTGGTGAAGTAGCGACTAAAATAAGCCTCCATGCCCCAACGCTCTGTGCGGTAGCCTGCGGCGAGAGAAAAGCTGAGTTCTCTGGCTGCCGTGTTGTTCAGCAGATAGTTTGCGGCAGAGCGGTCGCCCCCGTTGAGCCACGTGCCTTGTGCGCGCCAAGCAAAGCCTTTCCAGCGGGGTATAGTGCCTTCCACTTCGGCTGTGGAGGCAAATCGGCGACCATTGGACGCATAGAGTGCAGACACTTGTCCGCCTATCGCCTTGTCCGAAGCGTAAGGCAGAGGTGCGGCATCGAGCAGAACGATGCCACCGAGAGCGTCACTGCCATAGCGGACAGCCTGAGCGCCTTTGACCACATTGACCGTGGCTGCGGCATTCAAATCCACTTCTGGAGCGTGGTCGTCGCCCCACTGCTGACCTTGCTGGCGTGCTCCGTTGTTTACGATCAAAATGCGATTGCCATACATGCCATGAATGACGGGTTTGGCGATGTTGGCACCGCTTTCGATGGTGCTAACTCCTTTGATGCTACGGAGCGTAGCGCCCATGCTGTTTCCCAAATTCTGTTCGATGATGCGCTTGTCGAGCTTGTCGGCCACGATGGTGCGGTTGAGGCGTTGTCGGTCGGCTGCAACGACGGCTGTGCCAAGGTGAGTGGCGGTGTGACATAGAGCGATGCGCATTTGTGTGCCATGAAGATCTTTGACGGCCACCGCATGGCGGTCATAGCCCAAACAAGTGATGTAAAGACTATCGGCAGTGAGTGATTTGCGAGGGATTGACACGAAACCATCGCGGTTGGTGTGCTGGTGAAGACGTCCAACACTCACAGAAGCATCGGCAATAGGAAGATGGTTGTCGTGGTCGGTGATATAGAGATCGATATACTCTGTCCGCTGTTGCGCAAAGGTGTTGAGCGACAGCAGAGAAAGGACAACCACGACGAAACGTAGAGATGTTTTCATCGGAGAAAATACTTTTGTAGAATGGTCTCAAAGGCGTGCGATAAGGCCAGCGTAGACCTCTGCGCGCTATCACCTCGTTAAAGGATTTGGCACACGAAGGACACGAAAAGCCCATTGTCACTCATGCCTACGAAGGGCGATGAGACAATTCTTCTGAATACGTTAAAAAAGAAAAGGAGGGGACGAACGTGGTCATTGAACCACTTCGAGAAAAAGAGAACACACTTTCCCTACGATTGAAAAGCACTCAAAAAATGAGAATAATGAAAGGAAAGCGTTCGCACACAATGGCCAAAACATAGCCATTGCGTGTCATTAAGCCATTGGCGGAGCGTTGGCTTGGGCGCGCAGAATAGAAACAATCACAGTGGCCATGCGAGGCATGTTGCGCTCCACGGTTGTTATAGAGAAATAGGGGGTGAAAATCACTTCGCCTGCCACTTGGAAAGGGGGCACGAGGAAATGACAGATGTTGCAATCGCTGTCTGCCGACACCGCTGCAACTTGTGTTGTAGCAGGATGCACATGATCGTACACATCGTGACTCTCGCTGTGGAAGTGGAAATACTTCACAGCGAGCATGGGCAAGAGCACGGCCAGCAGAAGCATGGCTATCAGTTGCCGACGTCGGTTGTAGGTACGCTTGTCGAGTATTCGCATAATGCTTTAACTGCAAACTTACAATTTTTTTCTGATTAAAGATGAAACTTTGACTGTAAATAGTAGTTTATTAGCTCTTCTCACTTGAAAAATCACCACATCTGGGTAGACGTTTCGGGTTGCTCTATGGAGAGAGGAGTGGTTCATGGAGTGGGCACTCGGAATTTTAGTTTTAGGATTTTATGCGGAAAATTAACGGATGGCGATGGGCTGTTTCTCTGCTTGCGGAGCGTGGTGCAACGCCAAGGCTTGGAAAAAAGGCAAGAGGCGATGGGCGTACATTTTAGTTGCGCCACTTGAAAAGCTGTTTTTGGGCACAAAAAAGGTGGAGAATGGCTACTTGTTTGGCCATTCTCCACCTTGCGATATTGCAAAGATAATGTTTCTCGGCAGCATTTGCAAGGGCAAATGTTGCGAAGCCTTAAAGACGGATGGCGTTTTTAAGGCTTACGGACGATTGTTAGTCGCCGCATTCGCAGTCGCCACACTGACAAGGGCGCATAAATTCGCCACGCTGATGGCGTTGTGCTATGATGCTTTCCAAGAACTTGCGTCGCTGAGGAGCAATCCAACGGCGGGCAAAGATGTTGGGGATGGCCACACCGATGGAGATGCCGAGGACAGCCAGCGTGGCGTTCATGAGAAAGTTGGTGGCAGAGGTGAGTTCGCCCACATGGCCCTGCAAACCCATCAAGCCAAATAAGGCGCGATACATTAGCACACCGGGGATCATCGGAATAACACTCGGAATGGAGAGTACGTGGTTGGGCACATGCACCCAGTGAACGGCTTTCACGGCAATTAAAGAAACGAGTACCGAGCCAGCCAAAGAGCCGATGACCAAACCCATGCCCATGTCGAGGTTCACATAGTTGCGGGTGCAAACGGCAATGATACCGCCGATTGCAACAACGGGAAGGATGCGCAAAGGTACGTTGAATATCATGGAGAAACCAACGGCCGAGATGGCGGCAGCGATGGCATATTCCCAGTAGGCATGATCGGGGCGGAGGCTCAATGTGGTGATGAAACTTTTATCTACGCCTGCAAACTTGATGATGAGGATCAAGCCGAAAGTCATGGCGGCCACCGTGAGGAGGGTGTTCAAGAAGCGGGTCCAACCGATGTTAATATAGTTGTCTAACATATCATCCACCGAATTGATCATCGGCACGCCCGGAACAATGAACAAGGCACAAGCCAAAAGCGGATGCAAAGGCGTGTCGGTGAGATGGCCGGGGAGGAAGGTCGTAGCCCAAGCGATGAGGGTGGAGAAAAAAGCGGCAATGGCCGTGTTCATGTAATGGTTCAAATGCGCAGAGTTGAGGTAATGGCGCAGCATAAATCCCGCAAAAGCAGCGATGGAAGCAAAGAGAAACGCCATCCAGTCGCAACCGAACTGAATACAAAAGCCACCGCAGGCGAAGCCAGCACCAATGGCTGTTACCAATGGCGTATAGACACGGCGTTTTTTGCTGATGTTTTCCAGCTCGTCGCTATACTGGTCAATGTCCCAATCCTCTTGAATGGCGCGCCACGAGAGTTTACTCACTTCCGTGATAACGGTCATGTTCACACCGTGTGTATCACACCGTTGGAATTTGGAAAAGGAGTGTGTCTCATCAGAGTAGTTGACCATCAGCATATTGTAGGTTACATAGATGTGCAGATAGTCTTCTTGTAAACCGAGAAAAGCGGCCACGCGCTTCATGTTGCGGATGATGCGGTTGGTGTCGGCAAGAGAAGCGAGCAGGATGTATCCTGTGCGCAACAAGAGGTCGAGCTTTCGACGCAACAAACGTTCGTATTCGTGTGTTTCTGTGGTCATGTTGTTAAGTGTTGATTGATGTTTGTGTCTGCAAAGGTACGAAAAAATGTTAGGCCCTCCATTGCAAGACGCACAAGAAAGCGGTGCTTCATTCAGAGAATGAAGCACCGCTGAGCGTTCCTATCGCTTAAAAGCGATTTTAGTCTTCAGTGCGACGGAGCTGCTGTACATAAACAGCGTGTTCCTTAGCCAAACGCTTCAAAACTGAAGGCTTGTTGAATTGCTGACGAGCACGGAGTTCCTTAATGACACCCGTTCTTTCAAACTTTCTCTTGAACTTCTTGAGGGCGCGTTCGATGTTCTCGCCTTCCTTAACAGGTACTACAATCATGTTGTTGGGTTGTTATTTTGTTTATTATTGATTTTGCATACTCTCTGCGAAGTGCAAAGTTAAGCAATCCTTTCCTTTCATCCAAAGGATTACGCAGAAATATCTCTATTTTACTTAAATATCGGACCCGTGAGGAGCTATACAGGGTCAATCTCTTACCAAATGCACCGTTTGTTGCGGGAATGGGAAGTTGATTTTGCGCTCGTTGAAGATGTGATAGATGGCTTCGTTGACGCTGTCCTTGACGAGCAACAAGTCGGAGGCATTGACCCACGCCCGAACAATGATGTCTACACTGCTATCGCCCAAAGCTGTGACTGCGATGTAAGGCTCTGGAGTTGCAAGGATGCGTGGCTCGGCTTTGAGGGCATCGGCAATGGCGCGTCGGGCTTGCTCAGGGTCTGCTCCGTAGTCGATGCCAATGGTCCACTCTACACGGCGAGTGCCAGTACGGGTATAGTTCGTGATGATGCTGGAACTCATCGTGCCGTTCGGGATGAATACCATCTTGTTGTCGGCTGTTGTAATGATGGTGTGAAAGATTTGTATCTCTTGCACTGTGCCCTGTACGTTTTGGGCTTCAATCCAGTCGCCAGCTTTGTAAGGGCGCAAGACAAGGATGATGATGCCACCTGCAAAATTTTGTAAGTTGCCTGAAAGTGCCATACCTATCGCCACACCTGCGGAGGCCAAGAGGGCTGCAAACGATGTGGTGTTGATGCCCAAAGCACTGATGACGCTCACGCCCAAAAGAATTAGCATCAGAATGTTGGACAGGCTGACGATGAAAGATTGCACCGTGGCATCTACTTTTGTTTGGTGCAACGTTCGCGCAAAGAGTTGTTTAAGGAAACGGATGAGGTAGCGACCAATCACGAGGATGAGCAGGGCTATGACAATGTTTTTGCCAGCCTCGGCACCCATGTCGATACATTTTTGGACTAACTTCTCTAAGTCTTGCGGTGAAAACATCTTTGTTGTTCTTTATATAAGTAGGCTGTTACTTGCGAATGTGCCCGCAAAGATACACATTTATTTCTGGATGAGTGGCTTTCCCGTGCCATGCAGAAGAGTGAGCGTGCCGTCTGCACCGATTTTCAAGGCGGAGGGGGCGATGTCTATGGCCGAAAGGCGTGCGATTTCTTTGGCTGCCGCATGCGTTTTGTCGTGGCGAGGTCCTATGCCGGGTAGCTGTCGGAAACTGTGGATGCGCCCACTGACGAAGTGTCCGTTGCGATCCAACTTTGCTTCCAAGAGAGGAGCTAAGCCCGATGTGCCTGTGAGATTCATGCCAAAAGGGGTGCAGAAGTTGCCCAAGCTATAAGCAATGAGCCGTCCTTCGTAGAGTTCTATGGCACGAGGCACATGTGGCCCATGGCCAAAGACGAGGTCGGCGCCTGAGCGGATGGCAAGATGGGCGAAACGGCGCAGATTGCCCCGATTTTCATTGAAATAAAGCTCCTTGCCGTGTGGTAGCCGACTGGCTTTGCTGCCCTCTGCGCCGCCGTGGAAGGTGACAATGAGGATGTCGCAAGCTTTTCGGGCTGTTTGGAGGGTGTGCAGGACGGTGTTGTCCTCAAGATGGCTCAAGGTGGCAGGGTTGTGGCCAAAGGCGCAGATGCCGAAGCGGACGCCGTTGCGTTTCACGATGGCGAAGCTTTGGCCTGTGATGTTTTCTTTTGTGCCTGCAAAAGCGATGCCGTGTGCTTGTAGAGTGTTTTGTGTGCTACGCAGGCCTGCCGTGCCATAGTCGAAGCTGTGGTTGTTGGCCAAAGAAAGGAAATCAAATCCCGCTTCAGAGAGCCGTGGTGCTAACCTCGTGGGAGTGCGAAAGGCAAAGGCGTTGGTCACACTGTCCTTGGCCGAACGGCCACCATCGGCCAAGACGCCTTCGCAGTTGCCCAAGGCCAGTGTGGCTTTGCGCAAGGTGGGCATAGCATCGGCAAAAAGTTGCAGACCATCGTTCTTGGGAAGGCGTTCTTTGGGCGTCAAAGTTTTTCCTTGCATGCCTCCTCGGAGTGTGCCCCCCATCATGATGTCGCCTACCATGGCGATGGTATAGGTGGAGTCGGTGGCAGGGGTAGAAATAGAAAACAGCGCACTCACGCACGCTGTTATAAAAGGATGTATCATGTCAATGCTATTTTTTCAAGAGCTTTGATTGCATTGCAGGCCTAATCGCCGAGTACACGGCGTGCACCAACATAGCGACGGCTATAATAGGCTTCGTTGGAGTTGCTCACGGTCACGCCTTGCGAACTCGAACTGTGCACAAACTTGAAGCTGCGTCCATCGGGGTTGACCGACATGACGATGCCGACATGGCCAATGCCACGTGCGCCCCGACCTCCGAAGAAAACCAAGTCGCCAGCCCGTAAATCGCTGATGTTGCGGATGGCTGTGCCTTGGGTGTATTGAGAGCGAGAGTCGCGCAAAAGCGAGACATTGTTTTTCTTGAAGACGTAGCTCGTGAAACCAGAGCAGTCGAAGCCTGCTGGCGACATGCCTCCAGAGCGGTAGCGTGTGCCCATATAGGCCAATGCGTCTTGAATGATGTCTTCCCCCAGCGCATTGCTGACAGAGGTCTTGGCAATGAGCTTGTTGTTCTCTTCCGCAATGGCGAGAGGGGCAACAGGCGTTGAGGACATGCGGGGGCGTTCACTAACTAATTTACGCACGGGAGCTTCCACCGAGTCTGTCGGGGCAGCGTTCTTGTGGGATGTTCCAGCGGCTCGCACCGATGAGGATGATGCGATGATGAAGATGCCGAGGGCAAACGTTGCTGCGATATTCTTGAGTGTCAAAATCGTGTTTGGATTAAGTTTTGCGATGTCTAAGTTACGAAATTTGCTCAAATTGGCCAAACGTTTTGTGATGTTTTTCCTTTATAAAAAGACGTGATGGATGCTCTTGAAAAACTTTTCTCTTTTGATTTTCAGGAAGAAATGCCTTAATTTCTTGAAGTGAATTTTCGAGAATGATGTTCGGGCGTTTTTGCACACACTTTTGCCGTGGTGTGACGCTTTGAAAAAGCTTTTGAGAAGCGTGAGAGGCTTGGAATTACTGGCAACGTATGTGCATGAAATTTACTTGAAGCATAGGGAGGAATTACGGGAAGCGCATGGAGAAATTTCTCCATGCACTTCCCGTAATTTTTTCATGCGCCACTTGGTGAGGGGAGGATAGAAGCCCTCCTACGTGCCGTGGACGCAGATAGTGTTACACCTTGGGTGCATCGTATTGTTTCTCCAACTCTTCGAGCTGCTGACGGAGCTTTTTTGTGATTTTCTCCGTGCCGGGCTTGCCATAGAGGTTGTTCATCTCCGTTGGATCTTTCTTCAAATCGTAAAGCTCCCAAGTGTCGATGTCGTTGTAGAAATGAATCAGCTTGTAGCGATTGGTGCGGATGCCATAGTGGCGTTTCACGGCGTGTTCCGCAGGGTACTCGTAGAAGTGGTAGTAGATGCCTTTGCGCCAGTTCTTAGGGCGTTCGCCTTTGAGGAGTGGCAGGAGGCTCACACCATCCATATCCTTGGGCGTTGGCACGCCTGCAATGTCGAGCATCGTGGGCGCATAGTCGATGTTTTGTACCATCTCTTTGATGCTACCATGCGCTTTCAGTCCCTTTGGGAGACGCATCACGAGTGGCGTGCGGAGCGACTCTTCATACATGAAACGCTTGTCGAACCATCCGTGTTCACCCATGTAAAAACCTTGGTCGGAGGTGTAGACAATGAGTGTAGAGTCGAGAAGGTTGTTAGCTTTGAGATAGTCGTAGATACGGCCGATGTTGTCGTCCAAGCTCTTCACTGTCTTGGCGTAGTCGCGCATGTAGCGTTGGTATTTGTACTCTGCCAAGGCTTTGCCCGTGAGATGACGACTTTTGAAATCGGCTGTAATGCTGTCGTAGACTGCCCAATAGGCCTTTTGGTCGGCAGAGTCGAGGCGTTCAACATTACCTACATACCAACTGGCCAAGCCTCCTTGGTCGCCCGGTGAGTAAATTTTGACATCGTAGGGCAGGTGCATGTGCTTGTCGATACCCATCTCTGCCGTGCTGGCGGCTTGGCGACCTGCGTAGTCGTCGTAGAAGTTCGCTGGGAGAGCAAATGTTTTGTTTTCAAACTCACGCAGATATTGCATGGGGGGCATCCAGTCGCGGTGAACGGCTTTGTGGTGCACCCAAATGGCGAAGGGCTTTGATTTGTCGCGGTGTTCGAGCCAGTTGATGGACTTGTCTGTGACGATGTCTGTCACATATCCTTTGACTTGCTCCTTAGAGCCGTCTTGGTTGAAGAATACAGGATTGTAGTAGTCGCCTTGACCGGAGAAAAGTGTCCAGTAGTCGAAGCCTGAAGTGGGCCATGCATTGAGGTGCAACTTGCCTATCATGGCTGTTTGATAGCCTGCCTCGTGGAGATATTTCTGGAGCATGGGTTGCGACATGTCGAAGCGGTCGCGCTCGTTGCTCTTAAAGCCGTTCTTATGGCTGTGCTTGCCCGTGAGCATGCAAGCACGAGAAGGGCCAGAAAGGGAGTTGGCTACGAAACTATTGTCGAAGCGAACGCCTTCGTCTGCCAAGCGGTCGATGTTTGGTGTCTCCATGTAACGCTCGTCGTAGCAACTGATCATTTGCTGGGCGTGGTCGTCCGACATGATGTAGACGATGTTGTAGCGTTGCGCTATGGAAAACGTGGGGACACAAGCTGTTAAGGCGAAAAGGGATGTTGCCTTTATCTTCATAAACGTATGTTGAAAAAAGAGCGAGAGAAGCGGATTGAGACAACGCCTCCGTTTCTCTCGCCGTTGTGTTTGAACTTAAATCATGGAGTAGACCACATCCATGATGAGCTTGCCAAGGGCATCGGCTTCTTCCATAGTGCTGGCCTCAGAGTAAACACGGATGATGGGTTCAGTGTTGCTACGACGCAGGTGTACCCACTTGTCGGGGAAGTCGATTTTCACGCCATCGATGTCTGTGACTTGCTGGTCTTTGTACATCTCTTTCACGCGAGAAAGGATGCCTGCAATGTCTGTTCCGGGGTTGAGGTCGATGCGGTTTTTGGCGATGAAGTATTTGGGATAAGAGTCGCGCAATTGAGTGGCTGTTACCTGCTTCTTGGCCAAATAGGTGAGGATGAGGGCGATGCCTACCAAAGCGTCGCGGCCATTGTGGGCGGCAGGATAAATCACTCCGCCATTGCCTTCACCACCAATCACTGCACCTGTTTCTTTCATCTTGGTCACAACGTTCACTTCACCCACGGCGGCAGGCGTGTAACGACAACCATATTTCTCTGTTACATCACGCAGTGCACGGGTAGATGAGAGGTTGCTCACAGTGTTGCCTGGCTGGTGTTGCAAAATGTAGTCGGCCACTGTAACAAGTGTCAGCTCTTCGCCGTACATTGAGCCGTCTTCGCAGATGAGTACCAAGCGGTCGGCATCAGGGTCTACCACAAAGCCGATGTCGTAACCGCCTTTGCGCATCTCGCCCATGATGCCTTCGAGGTTCTTCTCCAAAGGCTCAGGGTTATGGGCAAAGTCGCCTGTGGGTTCTGCATTCAGACACTTTACCTCTGTGACACCGAGCTGGCCAAGCAGTCGTGGCAGGATAACCCCGCCCACAGAGTTGACCGTATCGAGCATCACCCGGAAGCGGGCATTGCGGATGGCTTCCACATCCACCAACTCCAACTTCTTGACCATATCTACATGGCGTTGGTCGTACGAATTGTTTTCTACATAACAACCGAGACTGTCCACATCGGCGTAGGAGAACTGATCGGTGTTGGCCAAACGCACCACGTCTTGTGCCTCGTCAGGAGTCAAAAATTCGCCACGCTCATCGAGGAGTTTCAAGGCATTCCATTGGCGTGGGTTATGACTGGCAGTAAGGATGATGCCACCACAAGCCTTTTCCCAAGTCACCGCCAATTCGGTGGTAGGAGTAGAGGCTAAACCGATATTTACTACATCGAAACCCATGCCGAGAAGCGTGCCACAAACGACATGCATCACCATCTCGCCAGAGATGCGGGCGTCACGACCAACGACAATCTTGCGACGATAGCCTTTCTTGATGGCAGGCTCGCGCAACTGGGCGTAGGCGGAGACACTGCGAACGATGTCGAGAGGAGAGAGGGCATCACCTGGGCGACCGCCGATGGTGCCACGAAAACCTGAAATGGATTTAATCAGAGTCATGGTTGGGAGTTGTTTATAATGTGATTGTTGATTTGTTGTTCGGAGGCGATGTCATTGTGGCTTCGATTGCTGTGAGTGTGAAATCTAACGGCTGTAATAGCTTGTCGTAAAGTGGGTGGCACGACTATCGTTATGCTCCGTCACAAAAGCACAAAGCCTGCCAGCTACCACTCTTGGAGGTGGCAGTTTGGCAGGCGTAGAAGCTGGGTCAAATGGGTAAAGAACGATGTGGAAATCGCAGGGCGTATAGCGGACACCTTGCCTTTGGAAGTTACAAAGATATGTTTGCTCTTTCTTGCCACAGTGATAGAGATTTTGCCTGTTGTGTGGGCCGTTTGGAAAGTCAAAGGTACAAAAAAGTTTCAAACGAGCTGTGCGATTTCTTCTAATAAATCTGTTTTTGTAGGAAAAGTCGGGCTGATTTTTAACGTTAGGAAACAAAACTATTGTTGGAGGAGCCGTAAAAAGAAGAAGGCAAACTCAGGCGTCTTCTCCTTTGTGGCATCCTTCTTTCTCTGCCTAAAAAGAGAGGAGGGAGCTGGTTTATGTCCCTTTCAAAAGGCCTTGTTTGTACGGTTGTAGGATGGCTTGCACGATGCGTCCCTCAGGGGTGAGATTTCGTTCTCCGTGAGCGAGCGGGGCGAGTGGACGAATGGTGTAGCGGTGGCAGTCGTTGGCAGGGATAAGGTGGCGCAACTGAATGGCGACCCATCCCATTGTGCGCCGGAGGTTGATTTCTACGCAAGGATGTATTGAGCCGTCTTTCAAATACATCATGTCTACGCCCAATGGGCCTTCATAGCCAATGAGGTGGCGCTCCAAAGCTGTGCGCAAGGTGGCGATGGTGTCTTCGAGTGGAGGAAGCTGTTGCCTTAGAAGGGCTTCTTCTGCCACCAAATTACCGCTGTATGCGCCCATGCCTTCTGTGGAAAAAAGCGAGAGTCCTGCATAGCGTATGCCGTCTTTGCTGGCTTCAAACTCGATGGCAAAGTCTTGTTGCTTCTCATAGGCCTGCTCTACGACAACTGCCCCTTGCTGTCGCAACCATCGGGCGATGCGTCCCACTTCGGAGCCAGAAAGCTGGCCTTTGGTGCGCAAGATGCCTCTTCCTGAAGAAGACCAAGGAGCTTTGATATAGGCCGACGGCGTTTCTCTCAACGCTTGTTCCACTTCTGTCATCGTTTCGCACCACATGGCGTGGTAGGGCGAGATTTTAGGAAGCAGTTCTACGGCTGTATGCCGAGAGCTAAGTTGTCGGATGCGTTGCAGGTCCTCTTCTTCGGGCAAGAGCCGTAGTGGTGCGCCGAGTCGTAGTAAGCGGTGTGCCAAAGCCATATCCCAACCCCAAGGGGCAATGGTATGGACACTTTCCCACCCTCGTGAGGAAGTGGGAAGCGTCCAAAGGTCGCCCTCTTGCGCCCAGTGTTGTGGTAGGGAGCGCAGGTCGGTCGAAAGAATTTGGGCTGCACGCGAGTCTGTATAATATGGCGTATTGGCAGCCAAAGCTTCATCGTGACCGGGGTTGAAGACATGTAGCGTCATGCGTGTGGAGCTTTGGAATACTATTCGCAAGGCAGGTCGAATACCGCCATGCCACGGGGGGAGAGGGTGAGCGTTGTGCCGAGTGGCACTTGTGTGTCGGAGATCACTTCATAGGCTGTTGTGCCTACTTTATCCGTTTCTTCGTACTTCTTGAGGTCGATGGTTTTCTCCTTGTCAGTGCCATTCATGATGACAGCGATTTTCCGTGTAGCTCCTTCACGAACATAATAATAAACGCCATCTTTGGGAGCTATGTGGAAGAAGTGTCCAGCTACGGCATCCGTAGTTTTGCGCCAGCGAAGGAGGCGTCGTGTGAAGTCGAAATACTCTTTCTGCAAAGCTGTGCGCCCTTTTTCGGTAAAGGCGTTGGCTTTGTCGCCGGGGAAACCGCCGGGGAAGTCTTCACGCAAAGCTCCATCGCCTTGGCTCTTGTCTGCGAACATACCAATTTCATCGCCATAGTAAAGCTGTGGCTGACCTCTTAGGGTGAGCAGAAGAGTGAGGGCTTGCTTGTAGCGGGCAATTTGTTCCGCACGCTCACGGTTGTTGGCGAAGCGCGAGGTGTCGTGATTGTCGAGGAAGGTGAGCAAATGATGTGTGTCGGCGTAAACAAAATCCTGTGCCAAGTAGTCGTAAATCCGTGTCAGCCCTTTGTCCCAGTCCAGAGTCTCTTCGTCGAAATAGTTGTTGAGGATACTCATTAAAGGGAAGTCCATGACTGAAGGCAGAAGTGTATTCTTCGTTCCAGAGAGTTTGCTGTTCTTCTGCCAATAGCTCACGCCGACATTGCTGTTGAGCCACGTTTCGCCCACGATGTTAAAGCCCGGATATTCCGTTTCGATGGCACGACACCAGTCGCTCATGGGCTCTAAAAAGGCATAGGGATAGGTATCCTGACGGATGCCATCGATGCCTGCGTATTCAATCCACCAAATGGAGTTTTGGATGAGATAGGTCATCGCATCGTTTTGGCGTTGGTTCCAGTCGGGCATAGCACTAACAAACCAACCGCTCTGCGCCAAATTTCGGTCTTCGTAGTCGTGGTGAGGATCGCTCACTGCGGTGATTTTGTAGTTGGTTTGCACGTAGCGACTGTCGAAGTTGAACCAGTCGTTCGCAGGGCGGTCTTTGTAGAGGAAATTCTCTGTGCCACAATGGTTGAACACCGCATCCATAATCACTTTGATGCCCTTTTGATGAGCTGCTGCCACAAAGGCCGCATAATCTTCGTTTGTGCCAAAGCGGGGGTCGGTCTCGTAGTAGTTGGTGATGGCATAGCCATGATATGAGAAAGGGGGCATATCATTGGTTTGTGTCGGCGTATGCCAAATGGCGGTGATGCCAAGGTCGGCCAGATAATCTAAGTGTTGGACGATGCCAGCAAGGTCGCCGCCATGGCGGGCGTTAGGGTTGGAGCGATCGACAGTCTTTTCGAGCATTCCTTTGACCACATCGTTGCTTTTCGAACCATTCGCAAAGCGGTCGGGCATGAGGAGATAAACCACATCGCGTTCGCCCCAAGTTTGGCGAAATTGTGTGGAGCGTGTCTTTAGCTCATAAGGGATGCGCGTTGTCTCTCCGTTTTTGGTGAGCAAGATGTCGAAAGTCTGTGCTTTGGCTCCCTCGGTCTCGACATAGAGAAGAATGTAGTTTTTGTTCTCTGGGCGTACAATGTCGGCGATGGCCACGCCATTGGCCTTTAGTCCCACTTCTGCA
>JALFTM010000077.1 GCA_022788345.1 Bacteroidales bacterium | reverse complement strand
GAGGGGTCTTTGTAGTCGTTCTTGATAAAGTTCAAACCGAGGTGGGCGGTCAGACGAGAGGAGAACGAGAAGTCGAGGTTGGTGCGCGCAGTGAAGCGTTCACGCATGGAGGAGGGCAGGATGCCTTGTTGGTTCATATAGCCTGCTGAAGCCATATATTTCACCAAATCCGTACCGCCTGAGACGTTGAAGCTGTGGGCGTGTTGAATGCCTGTCTTGAAAGCGAGGTCGTACCAGTCGGTGTTGGGATACTTTTCTGGGTCGCTTCCGTCGTTGAACTTCGCAATTTCCTCTTCTGTAAAGCGTGCCGTCTTGCCGTTTTGTGTCAAACCATAGTTGAGCATCTTGGCATATTCGCCAGAATTGAGGCGTTCCACCATCTTCGTGGGCGATAGCAAACCGAAGCTACCGCTATAAGTCACCACAGGACGTCCCACCTTACCACGTTTTGTGGTGATGAGGATGACACCATTGGAGGCTTTAGAACCATAAATCGCCGCAGAGGCCGCATCTTTGAGCACGGAGATGCTTTCGATGTCGTTGGGGTCAATGGCATTGAGCGTTCCTGTCTCAACACCATCCACAAGGATATAGGGGTCAGAGTTGTTGAGCGTTCCCACGCCACGCACACGGATGGTAGCCCCATCCATACCCGGACGTCCTTGCCCTGCTGTCACTGTCACACCGGGGAGCAAGCCTTGCAATGCGTTGGAAACATTCTGCACGGGACGACTTTGGAGCTCATCGCTCTTGATTTGTGCCACCGAACCTGTCAAGTTGGCCTTGGCTTGGCGACCATAACCTACTACAACCACCTCGCCGAGATTGGCATTCGTGGGCTGCATCTTGATGGTCATCTGCCCATCACTAACAGCTATGGTTTGTGCCTCGTAACCGATGTACGACACCTTGATTTGTTGCCCTTGTACATTGAGCATAAAACGGCCATTATCGTCCGTCATGGTGGCATTTCTCGGATTGGCAGCGTCACGAACGGCTACGCCCGGTAGGGGTGCACCATTTTCATCCGTCACAACGCCCGACACCTTGCGTGCCACAGCGGTGATGGTTTGCGTATCTTGCACGCGAATGGCTTGTGCATCTACGGTAGCGAGTTGCATAAGACCTGCTGTACAAGCAATGTAAAAGGGAGTTTTTGTCCGGAAAGGACGAATGGCCTCCCAAAGCGATTGAATAAAATAGTTGCTCATAATGAGGTATTTATAAAGACTTTAAGCAAGGCGTACTCTCCCTAAAGGGATAGTGCTAAGTTTTTTTAGAGTATGAATAAGAGCGGTGCGGGCGCAACGCCCTGTGGTCAGTGAAGCGTGGTGGCAGAAGCGGATGGTCAGTGTATGAGAGAGAGCGCCACCAATTGTGATTTTATGACAAGTAGACTTTGCAAAAATATAGGTTGCTTTTGAATTGACAAAATGATTTGCGGTTTTTTTTGAAATGAACGTATACTTTTCTTTAAGAGATCGGCTAAAGACAGGAGGCGCAAGAAGAAAAAACGGGAGGCGCAAGAAGAAAATTCTTCTTGCGCCTCCTGAATGGCGAAATGGCGCAACTCGTTTCAATGCACCATAATTTATTAAATTTCAACCACTTAAAAGCAACTCATTTTTCAAAGCAACTGCGTCGCAATGCGAACTGCATGTCCCCTCTTGAAAAGATAGAAATTGCGGGAAACTGGACAAAAATGTGCCCCGTCTACTCCACACGCAAAGGATAGTGGCTTCGGAGCTGTTCAAAGTCCTTGGGACTGGCTTTCAAACGGCGACTATCGGTCTGCGGATTGTAGCGTTGCAGGGCGGGGTGAGAGGATGGACAACCTTCGTCGTACTGGGAATGGGCGGGAAGAGCGGGAGGCACAATGACAAAATTCGTAGAGAGTCCAAAGAAGTTGGCCACAGCAGTAAGAGCCATCCGTGTGCCGTTGGCTTTGCCATTGGCACTATACCCTGCGATATGCGGTGTGCCAATATAGGTGAGGGCGAGCAAGTCGGTGTCGATGTGGGGTTCGTTTTCCCATACGTCAATGACAGCTTGGCGCACCTTCCCTTCACGCAAAGCGGCTTTCAAAGGAGCGGTAGCCACTACCTCGCCACGGCCTGCGCTCACCAAGATGGGACGGCGAGGAAGGGGATGACTGAAAAACGTCTCCCCCAAGAGGTGGTGCGTGGGATGTGCTCCGTGATAGGTCAGCGGTGTGTGCAAACAAATCACATCGGCAGTTTCTTGCAACACGGACAAGGGCACAAACCCAGTCTCTCCCCTATCGGCACGAGGTGGATCGCAGAGCAAGAGCCGACAACCAAGGCGCGCCACAGCAGTGGCTACGGCCGAACCTACGTTGCCCACACCCACGATGCCCACAGTGGTGGCAGATAGCTCAATATGTCCATCGAGCGAAAGGCAAAGAAGGGCGTTGGCCACATATTGTGCCACGCTCGTGGCGTTGCATCCGGGAGCATTTGTCCAAGCGATGCCAGCGGCGGCGAGATAGTCGGTGTCCAAATGGTCGAAACCGATGGTGGCGGTGGCGATGAACTTCACTGCCGAGCCTTCGAGCAACGCACGGTCGCAACGGGTGCGGGTGCGGACAATGAGGGCATCGGCATGGCGAACATCTTCGGGCGTGATCTCGTGTCCGGGAATATAGCTGACCGTGCCCCACGCTTCGGCCACACCTTTTATATAAGGGATATGAGCGTCAATGACAATGTGCATGATAGAATGTTTTGAAAGATGAAAGGCGCATGGCAAAGGCTATGTGCATGGCCGAGTTGAACATTTCTGTATTGGCCCTGCGATTTCGTCTCCTCTGGGAGCGATCATTTCACCACAGAGGTTTGAGGATGGCGTAAGCCTGAGGCTGTGCGGAGATAGGCTTTGGCAGAACCGAAACGGAGCTTGAGATCGATGCGCACGGGGACATGGTTGGCATCGTCAGTGACATAGAACTTGGCAATTTCGCGCTCCTTGCCGTCTTCTTTTTCAATGAAAGAAAAGACGAGACAATTATATTTCGTCTTCGTGCCCTCCTGCTTGAAAGTGTCTTTGCCACGATAGAGTAGATACTGCCAATTGCAACTGTTGCCGTCGGCCATGAGGAAGTTGATGCGTTTGCCCTTGGTGTATTGCGAGGCATCGAACGAACGCGCCCGAAGCAACATGGAAATCATATCGTAGGCACAATAGGCGCTGTTGTGGGTCTTCACTTCCTCTTTGCCGAAGTTCTTGGCATAGCTCATTTGTACGTTGCACTTGCCACCTTGATAGGAATACCACACTTGGTTCAAGCGATAGGTATTCTTCTCCAAAGCTCGCTTGGCATAGTAGAGAGGTTCTAATCCCAATGACGTGTAGGCAGTGAGCGTGTCACGCATGCGGAAGTAGCGGTCGGCCGTAGGCGAACTTTTTGTCATCAGTGTGGCCCGATAAGCCGCTTGGTTCTTATAGGTTGTTTGATCGATGCTCAAAGAAGCCGTTCCCACCTTTATCCAAACAAATTTCCAGTTGAAATAAAGGTCGTAGCCCAAGCGTTCGCCTGCTTGAAAGGCGGTGTTCGTTGATCCGCATTGCGCTTTGAGCATCATGGGCAAGAGGAGGGCGAAGAGCAGAAGTAGACGTTTCATTTGTGGGAGTATAAAACACAATCGGGACGTGCCATGGCAGATCCCGATTGTTAGTGATAATAAAGTTATACGTGGCGTAGATCGTGCCCTACATACCCAATACGGAACGCTGCACGAAATAGGCCAAAATACCAGAGAGATAGCCCACGAGAACAATCCAAGAGATGTTCTTCATGTACCAGCCGAAGGTGATTTTTTCCAAGCCCATCACTACAACGCCCGCCGCAGAGCCGATGATGAGGATAGACCCTCCGACACCAGCACAGTAGGCCAGAAGTTGCCAGAAAATACCGTCTTGGGCAAAATCGCCTGCGGCTTCGATGGGATACATTCCCATGCAAGCAGCTACGAGAGGCACATTGTCCACGATGCTGGAGGCGACGCCGATGATGCCAGTCACGAGGTAGTGGTTCCAAGAGCTGATGGCCTCGCCAAGTTGTCTAAGAACACCGGTTTCCTGCAATACAGCCACGGCCATGAGAATGCCTAAGAAGAAGAAAATGGTGGCCATGTCGATGCGCTGAAGCACCTTGTTGATTTCCTTTCTGCGCTCACCATGGCGACGGTGTTTCTTGGCGTAGAACACTTCTGTGACGAACCACAAAACACCCAACACCAAGAGGATGCCCATGAAAGGAGGCAGGTGGGTGATACCCTTGAAGATGGGTACGAAAATGAGGCCTCCGACACCGAACCAAAAGATCGTGGTGCGCTCCGTAGGCGTGAAGTCGTGCGTATGTCCTTCTTCTTTTCCAGCAGCCTCGTAAACAAGGTCGCCTTTAAGGCGATATTGCAGGATGAAAGCAGGTATCAGCATGGACACCAAGCTGGGGAGAATCAATTCCTTGATGACACCGAGGGTCGAAACACTGCCCTTGATCCACAACATGATGGTGGTCACGTCACCAATGGGAGAGAACGCACCGCCAGAGTTGGCTGAAAGGATGATAAGGGAAGCATAGATGAGTCGGTCTTCACGGTTCGACACCACTTTGCGTAGCACCATAATCATCACGATGCTCGTTGTCAAATTGTCCAAAATGGCACTGAGGAAGAATGTCATGAACGCCATGCGCCACATCAAGTTGCGCTTGGAACGCGTATTCAGGCGGTCGCGCACGAAGTCGAAGCCACCATTGACGTCAACGGCTTCCACCACGGTCATTGCACCCATGAGGAAGAGAATGGTTTGGCAGGTTTCGCCCAAATGTTCGAGCAACACGTGGTGAGAGATGTATTCGGCTTTCGTCGCTCCGATGTTTTCGGCAAGGAAAGCTTGGAAGGCCACGGCATCGACGTAGTTCTCTGCGCCTACAAGGTAGAGCACCCAAAGAACCACACACATAATGAGCGCTGTGGCCGATTTATTGACGTGGATTTCACCCTCTAAAGCAATGCAGAGGTAGCCCACAAGAAAAATTGCCACAATGGCTATGGTCAAAGTAAGCATATAATGATAGAATTTATAAACGTGTGCAAAGTAAATCATTTTTCTCGAATTGCCAAAGGTCGCAC
>JALFTM010000076.1 GCA_022788345.1 Bacteroidales bacterium | reverse complement strand
TTACATCTCAAACTTCTCCAATTTGAGTTTGGCTAAAGCTTTGATTTCGCCCACATACTTGGCGAATGTTTCACTCTTGGAGTGTGCTTCCAAGGCCTCTGCATCGGCCCATGTCTCACAAAACATCAGCACATCGGGGCGAGTGGCACTCTCAAAGATGTCGTAGCTCACGCAACCAGCTTCCTTTTGCGAGGCTTCTGTGAGGGCTTTGGCAGCAGCCAAAACGGCTGTGCGTGTTTCTTCTGTGACTTGGATAAAGCAATTTAGACGAATCATAGTTGTTCTGTTTTGTTGAATTAGTAGAAGAGTATAGAGTAGGGGTTTATACCCGTATTGTGCTTCTTCACGAAAGCACCATCGGCGGCATATTCATAGATGAAGCCGTTGTCCTTGTAGCCGTTCTCGTTAGAACCGAAATAGATGTAACCACTGTAGGGGTTCACGCCCAAGAAACTCACATTCTTTGGTTGCGCTGTCGCATTGGAAAGGAAGTTTTTGTTGAGCAATTCGCCTGTCGAAGTCTTGTAAGTCTTGAAAGCATACTCCTTGGAACTATTTGCTTTTTCCACCACAAAGAGTACGTTGTTGCGCTCTGCCACATAGTTGCCGTTGGCCACTTTTGTGGACTTATCGCTGGCATCAATTTTCCATACCTCTGATTCTATGCCAGAGAAAGAGCCAAAGTCGCCAGCGCACACAACAAACACATTGCCTTGAGCATCGGTGATAATTTGGTTATAAGGGTTTAGTCCCACTTCAATGCGCTTCGATGTTACGGAAGCACCGGCGTTGAAGGAAGAAAGGCTGATTTTGATGACATAGTTCTTCTGCGCTGCCCCTTCAGCGTTGCCCCAGTCCATGCCTTGAGTGACATATACTGCATTGTTGGCTACGGCCAATGCGTAGATGTTGGAACCTGCATAGACTTGACCCACCTTCTTGTTGGTGGCTGTGCTGATGGCAAACACAGAGTCGCCACTGACAGCAAAGACCACATCGCCCGCAGCCGTAACGCCTTGAGGTGCTTTGAGTGCAATCTCGGCTGTCTTGTTCAAACTCTTGTCATAAACGCCCAAATAGCCTTTCGCATTGTCGGCCACATAAAAGTTGTCGCCCACTTTGACCGCGTTCTGTGGCGTGTTGCCCAGCGAACCGGGAAGCGTGAGGTTGTAGCTTGTGCTATTGTCGCTATAAGCGAAAACGCCCCAAGAAGCCAAGTCTTGGCCATAACTACCTTGGTTCACTACCACAGCTCCATTCTTACCCGCTGCGACAAACTCTTTGGGATCGTCTCCGCCAGTTTTAGGATCATCTTCACTACAACTTACAAGGGCAGACCCTGCAAACAACATGGTGGCAAAAGCCACGAGAAGAAATTTTTTCTTTTGCATATCAAGTGCTGAATTAAGAGGATATAACTATCGGCCGTGACCGAAAAAATACTGACGCTTGCAAAGATACATCTTTATTTCTCAACAAGCCCCTCGAAGCAGTAGGATTAAGGGCTGGCGCATGAAAAACTTAGTAGCTACGCCCTTGAGTTAAGCGCAACCTTAAGCCTTTTAATGTGCCAGACCTACCTGTTCGCTATAGTTGCGGATAGGCATAAGTATATTTTATATGATGCGCAGTGGTCGGTGGCTATTAACCAGATTGCTACGCCTCTACCATTTCACCGTCCACTGCAAAAAACTTCTCCTTTCTTTTGGTTTATATCATAAATCTTATTATATTTGCAACCATAACAGTAATACAAACTTATTTGTTCTTACTCAATCAATAATACTAACAACTTATGAACAACAAGACTTTCAATGCTCAGGAAAGCATTCGGCTGATTGAGCAAACTCTTAGACGCTCTGGGCAACGTTTAGAGAAGAAATGTATAATCCCTATGCTCGTTTGGGGTTATACCACAGTAGCGGTATCACTGCTGATCTATTTCCTGCAGCCTGCTATGAGCTATCATGCACACTGGCTGTGGTTGCTAATCCCTCTTTTGGGCTACCCTCTCAGTTATGTTTTAGACAAGAGTAGCATCGAACCCAATACGCGCGCTTTCCCCGAACGCTTCGTAGAGACACTTTGGGCTGTTGCTGGTGGCTCTGTGGGTATCGCCTGTGGCACTTTGTGGCTAAGGGCCGGTGGTAGCGTTTCTGGAGAAATCTACTTTATGCTGGTTGTTATGATAATGTCTATCGCTATGCTCGTCACAGGCATAAGTCTAAACATCAAGGCTTATAAATGGGGGAGTTTTGCGGGATACATCTACCTGCTAAGGCTAATTGTCGAAAGGGCAGAATTTAGTTCCAACGAAATACTTTATTTCGGAGCGACTTTCTTCGTGATGATGTGTTGCACGGGACACTACTTGCAATACAAACACCGCGAAGCGAAGTCCACAAACAAAGCAATCTATGAATAATTATCTCCCATTAGATCCTCTACTGCTAACGGAACTACGATTAGCCATTATGTCTATCCTC